>JAYEKK010000001.1:0-6491 GCA_034660955.1 Candidatus Cloacimonadota bacterium
TATTGAATTGAGCTGTCCATGTACCTTCGTTAGCAACCATTTCTAAGTCGAAGGTTGCAGAGTGCTGATCTGGAATATCATTTGCAACATCGAAAACAAAGGCGTCGATAAGAGAAACGATCTCGCCATCTTCGATAAGAGCAACAGCTCCATCTGCATCGGTAATTGTGATATAGTCATTGGTAGTGCTAAGTGTTATAGCTATGTTGGTAGCATTGTCTGTCCCTACATTTTCCAAATCAACATCTAAAGTTATGGCTTCATTATATTCAGGAATATTATTATTATCATCATGTGTCTCAAATGAACTCAATAATAAATATGGTCCACCCGGAGGAATTACTGCAACATTGTCATCGTAAAGTGTTTCTGTATTAAAACCGGAAACAACCATTGTGCATATTCCTGCAGCAAGTCCATGAGTAATGGTAACATCTCCATTAGAATCAGAAATACCGTAAAAAACTTCATCATCTTGCGAAAGAGCAACTATAGCTCCTTCTATAGGAGATCCTCCTGTTGTTATAGTTGTAGTAAAATCTATTCCCATTAAAACAGCAGTATTGGAAAGTGAAAGTTCTTGAGGTGTATCTGTTCTAACTTGAAGTGAAGCATCACCAAATATTGTCCAATGCTGCATTTCATTTAACCCACTACTATAATCTTCAACAACCATAAGGATAGAGCCGTTAAGACATACTGCCCCGTAAGTTGTTTTTTGAACATCAGTAGTTATGCCGTTTTGACCGGGATGGACAGAATAATCATATCCACCGATAAGAAGGTCATTAATATAATCTTGCCCTCTCATTGGAGGATTCCAGCTCATATTGATAGTAGAGGCTAACATTCCAACAGCTCCACCACCAGATTTATGCAACCAAGCTTCTGCAAAGCATTCCGCACTTTGGAAATTTCCGTTCACACAGGCTACAGAAATAATAAATGGAAGTTTGTCTCCATTTGAAAGGTTATTTACAGCAGAATTATTAAAGCCCGATGTCACCCAACTTGTAGTAGAACCATGACCACAATAATTTATTATTGTAAGTCCATCATTAACAGGACCGGAAACCAGAGCCATGGGAGGAGACATGTATGCTTCTGCTACCTCAGTATAAGTAAATGGAAGAAGCTTATCATCTTTGATCACATCGATATGAACATAATCAAGTTCACCATCATCTCCAGGTCCTCCACTGGAACCAATACCCAAGCCTTTACTATACCAATCACCACCGATTTCAGGAGTTTTTTCATAAGTAACAGTTTTTCCGACCTGTATTGTAACTTGACCAGCATTACTTGCAGAGAATCTTCCAACAATTAGATCTGGATAAGCATCTCCACCAACCACGCAGCCAAGGTTCGGGTCGGCTGCTGCTCCGCCACTTGTAGGTCCTTGAATATCTGCCCAGTCGCCAACGAGTTGTACATAAAGAATATCATCGTGGCTGGAAAATTGAGAGCTTACAAGAGATGTTACATTGGTACCTGTAGCTACTTCTTCTACATAAACGGTGAATCCTTTTTCCCTTTTCCATTCAATATAGGGAAGTATGGCTGCTGCATCACGAGGTGTGTGAATAACAAGGATGGAGCCGAATTCATCTAATTCATGCTCAAATCTGGTTTCGGTATAATTAATAAAAACAGATCTATAAAGCGAATTCATCGCTCTTGTCATACGTTGTGGTGCATTAATAATTGGATTTACAGGAGTTGAACTATTTTCTATAAGTTTTATTGTAACATTTTCATATACTCTTAATATATTCCTCTCTGCATTGTATTGGAATGGATATACGTAAATTAGGCTACCTCTGATATCGCGAATAATAAAAGGTTCCATTGTCTCTGCGATATTTCCCGGATAGAATTCATCAGTTATAGATACATCAGCAACTTCATATGGGATAGAAGATGGATCTTGATTACGGTAGATAGTTCCACGAGAAGGTAGAAGCGGATAATCAAGCAGATATTCAACATAATCATTAGCGGTTACTTCTGTTGTCACATTCTTTGTATCTGATAGTTGTACAGCTGCATGAATGAAAGGAAGTTCTGCAAATCCATTTTTCTTTGTCGTTACGCTGTTTTCAAAATTGATTGTAGAATAAGTTACACCATTTTTTGTAACTTGTTCTAAATTGTAATTACCGAGATCAAAATCTAAAGTGATTTCAGCATTCATTGACTGTGAGAAGTTTACATTATATCCGCTTTCTGCAAATAACAATGTACTGCTTAAAGCCAAGATTAAAATTATAGTAATATTAAATTTACTATTTTTCATAAAAGTTCCTCCACTTTTTATTTATTTTAAAAGAATTATTTTTTTAATGCTAGTATATTTTCCGCCGTTTTCATCAGACGAATCGAAACCGTTGAAATATACTCCGCTTGATACACTTTTACCGGAATCATCTCTTCCATTCCAAACTATGGAATGATATCCAGCCTGTAAGTTGTCATTAACCAGTGTTCTCACTTTCTGACCACGAATATTATAGATCATAAGTGATACTTTGGAATCAGTTTTTAAACTGAATTTAATATTTGTTGAAGGGTTAAATGGATTCGGATAATTACCGATTAATTCTGTTACCATTGGCAGATTATCATTTATTCCTGTATTAGTTACGTTAAGAGTAACGGGTACAGATGTCTGTTCGCCAAGTTCATCTTCTATCAGCATTGAACTTGTATATTGCCCTATTCCAAGTCCATTAGTATCAAAGCTTAGTGTAATTTCATCCATTTCACCGGAAGTTAAACTACCGTTTGTAGGATCTACAGTCAGCCACTCAGGTGAATCTATTAATGTTATAGTATAATTTAATGTTCCACCACCAATATTTGTAATTTCAACTATTTCCTCACCTATCTCATCTATGCCTAATTCAATACTTACGATATTCGGATTTGCATTAATGATTGGAGGTGAAGTAATCCCAAGTTCGGGGAATGTAATGAAATCTATCCGTGCGCAATCTGTTCCTCCTGTAACAGCTTGATCTTTTACATATCTCCACTCTACGGTATGAGTTCCTGCAGAGATTGGATAAGTTTCTTCTCCCCAACTTACATTACCACTCCACTGTTCTTCTTGTATATTATCAATATAGAATCTAAGATAATCATAATTAAGTTCGGAAGAAACTGTTCTGTAAAAACTGATTTCACCATCAGCTAATACATTTAGTTCTAAAGAAAAATTAGATTGTGCATTATTTCCAATTGTACCTGATTTTGCAGAGTATACACCTTCATAGGCGTCTGTTGTAATTGTCCAATCAGCATTGCCGGAAAATTCCCATGGGAAGGCTGTGAAATCACCACTTTCAAAATCTTCAATAATTAATCCAATCCATTTTAAAAAAGAAGTATTAAAATCATAGGAACCTGAAGTGATAGATACTTGGAACGTTACACTGGTTCCTACTGGTATAGCCGAGTCAGCAGTTATTTCAAAAACTGCATTAGCGTTGCTCTGCGCTGCAATTTGACCGATTTCAATAAGATCGTTTTCAATTGTTATATCACTGTTATCACAAGTAAGTTGAACAAATGTTATTGGAGAATTTGCATGACCAATATTCTCTGCGGTGATAATAATATTTGCATCTTCTCCCGGATCAATGACTCCATTATTGTTGCCGGAAACGTCACTGACAACAAATGAATTTGAAAATAATTCCGGAGCATTTACAGTCATATTGAAAGTAGATGTCCAATCATCCTGACCTACTCCAGATGCCACGATCGTAAACATTACATTATGTTGATCCGGAACATCATCTGCAATATCCAAAGCAAATGCATCAGTAACAGTTACGATCTGTTGAGCTATCATATCACCAAAAGTATTATTATCTGAAGTAATAGTAATATAATCATCTTCTTCTGAAAGAACTGCAGTTACACCATTAGCTGTTACAGTTCCCACATTTTGAAGAGACATATCAAAAGTGATACTCTCATCAAAATCTGGTAGAGAATTTCCATTTCCTAATATATCATTAACGGTATATGATTCAAAAATTACATATGGCTCATTAGAAATGATTATTAATTCAGATTCAAAACGGTTTTTATTATGTGCAATAATTGAAACTGAGATTGATTCCGGCATTGTTACAACTTCAAAAAACTCAATAGTTGCATTTCCGCTGGCATCAGCAGTACCGTTTCCAATCATTTCACCATTTTGAATAAGTCCGATACGTGCATAAGGTGCATCAGTTTGGAAATCAATTTCTGTTGTTCCCATTGGAATGCTAGGTTGGAATGTGGCAATAATATCTTCCGGAATTTCTGTCCAAACATCCAGAGATGGATCTCCAAATAAGATAAGTTCATAATAAACCCATCTAATATTGTCATTTCCACACTGGCTTGCGTTATCTTCTTTTGAATCAGCATTCATTGGTCCAACTTGTGTTATATTTTCTCCAAATATTGCATCGAAGAATTCTCTATCCATTAATTGAGAACTGGAATTTGTTCCTCCCGGCATATACCAGCCATAACGCGAGTTCCCAATAAAAACTGCGCAACCATTATCGATAGTAGTAAACTTTTCTGCAATACAATCCTGCTCAAAAGCTGCGGGTAAACAACCTTGACTGTAAATCATGAAATAGCTATGGTTCACACCGTTTACGGTAATATTTGTATTAGTTACATTATAATTATATAACTTCATATTATATTGAACACCTGAGTGTCCCAAATGGTTAAGGATGTTAATACCACTGTTCATTTTAGAAAAAAGTTGGCTGGTATTCCAATATCCGTTCATATCATAAAGAGTATCATTAGTGAAATTTGCAGGGAATCCGGCAGTTGAATAGCCGTTGAAGTATCCACCTGTAACTATTTCATTTTTATAAACTCCACCATTTGTTTGAGGGCTATTATTAAGCTCTTCACCAACCATTAAAGATTTTTCCAGATCAGCAATAACAGGGCTATCCTGATACATCATCTGTTTATTGAAAGCAGCGGAAAATTCAGCGGAATTTCCAGCAGAGATTCTTCCAAGATATACTTCGCTGTAATAATCTGCTTCAACGTGCTCGCCCCATTTGTTATCTCCATCCACATTCCAATCAGGTCCTGTGCCTGTACCTACTCTATCTAAACCGGAAAAATAAAGATCTGAGGGGATATTATAGTCTTCTGTACCATAAGAATTGACCCAAAAACCCCTATAAGGAACTATAGCAGTATCTCCACCCAGAAGGATGTATTCTGCTCCCATAGTTTCGTAGGCATCAATAATAAAATTTCTTACCTTCTCGCTATTGTCTGCTCCAGTATATTCAGTGTAGATTTCGTTAGTTGTTTTTAAGAATACATTATATCCTTGCTGCATCTTGAATTCTATAAAATCAGAAAAATTGGATTCGTAAGCAGAGCTCGTAATAATAATATAATCAAAAGTAATTTCACGGTTTCTGTTTGTTGCAGGATAGGATGATACTTCTTCCGGATTAGAGACAAGCTGTTTAACCCTGTTTTTAGTCGAGGCATCATCACGGTAGAATTTTTGGAAAGAAGAAATTGCCTGTGTTGTTTGCTTTGTCTCAATAGAAATAGTGATAGAACTATAATAAAGCAACTCTTTAGTTACCGGATTATATTGTACCGGAAAAAGATTTAGAAGTGCAATTGAATGTCCGCGTAGATATTGCGTAGTAACTTCAGAAACTAATTCAGCAGGATAAAATTCGTTTTTAGAATAGATCTCGTTTGCAGGTTCTACAAATGAAACTTCACCTTCATAACTAATTGGATATGGTTTTTGACGTGGATAAACATTAAAAGTACCTGTTACAGGCTCAGCATTTTTATAGCTTACTTTCACACTTACCGCTTCTTCTCCTGCGGGAATGATAAGCTGAACTGGTAAAATAGGAACTTCAGGATGTCCCGGTTCATAATTGTAGGATAGTCCATTAATTGCAATCCTATCATAGTTATCAATTTTCTTAATTGTTGGTTCATTAAATGTAAATTCCTTGTTTATAACCGTTGCGGAAAGAACCGCAGTCATCATTGTGATACTAATTAGAATAAATATTAATCTCATTTTCATGAATTAACTCCTTATATAATTTATTTTTAATATAAACGCAATAAGGGTTCCAAAAAAAATATTTAATTATTAAAAAGCCCAGTTCAGTAATTTCCAAACTGGGCATTAATTTAACTCTACTATTTTTTGTAGTGGTAGATCATTGATCTACCTTTTTTTGGGCAGCTCAATGCGCTGTCCCCACATATTTATCCTTATTTCAATAGGATCATTTTCTTAATGCTGGTGTAATCTCCGTTCATAGAGGATGCATCGAAACCATTGAAGTATACTCCACTTGATACACTTTTACCGGATTCATCTCTTCCGTCCCAGACTATAGAATGAGAACCAGCCTGTAGATTATCATTAACCAGTGTTCTCACTTTCTGACCACGTATATTGT
>JAYEKK010000002.1:0-6473 GCA_034660955.1 Candidatus Cloacimonadota bacterium
ATCATAATTAATTGGATTTACAGTTAAGCGTGCAAGACGAACTCCACGCATAACTCCTAAAATTTCAACGTTTACAAGCTCAGTATTGTATTTTTGCATATACATTTCTTCATTGTAAGCAAATTCAATATCTCCCGGATTTTGACTTTTAGAGAGTGACGGCTGTACCGGCATGATCAAATTTGTAATACCATGATCACTCAATAAATACTCCATAATATTATAATTCAAAGTTTTTACGGAAACTTCTGCACCAAATGGAATTACTATCAATTCTTTTGCGGATGGCAGTTTTGGCGCGCCAATTTCTTTTGTTGAATAAGTTCCGGGAATGATCAACTCGTTAAAAATGCCCTCTGTAGTTTCAACTTCTATAGTATTGATTCCCTCAAAATTAAATAATACATCTAATCTCTGATAACTATTTTCAGAAATTTCTACAGCACTTACATTCTCAGAAAGTGTAATCTCATAGCTTTTGGCAGAGGTAAAAGCAACCATTAATACAAAAAGTATAAAAAATATCTTTTTCATTTTTTCATTTCTCCTTAAAATTTAAATTTTCAATTTTTTAATATGCAATAATGAAACCAATTCAAAAAAAAAGAATCATTTTTGTTAGTTTCTTCATCTTATCTAAAGTATATATTAAATTTTACAATTGACAAAAAATAGATTATTTGGAAATTCAAAACATGAAAGGAGGAAGATTTGGATAAAAAATCTTTTTTTGAGAATATAAAAAGAGAGGCAAATGTAGCATTATCAAGGGTCTTTGATAAGGTTGAAGAAGTTAGCAAAATTTCAGCATTAAAGCTTAAAATAAGCAATTTCACACGAAAAATAAAAGACCATAAAACAGAGATAGGTGAATTTGTTATGTCAAATAAAAAGAAATTTTCTGAATTTCCTGAAATTATTGCAATATTAGATAAAATCAAGCTTTTAGAAAAGCAGATCAAAGCACAAAGAGAGCAGATTATAGAACTTCAGGAGAGAAAAGAGGATAAAACAGAAATAAAAGAGGACAAGAACACATCCTCTTGATAGATTGCTCTGTCTACTTTGTTTACAGCGTAATTGTTTATTATGGTTTTATTTAGACTAATGGGAATCGATTTTGGTGAGGTGAGAATTGGTATCGCTCTTAGTGATCCTCTTCAAATCATTTCTCAACCCTACAGGGTTATTCCCAATGATGATGATACAATCTCCGAAATTAAGAATATAATAAAATCTGAAGAAGTAAGAAAGATAATCTTGGGTTTACCGTTAAATCTGGATGGAGAAGATACAAAGAAAACTTTAGAAGTTCGCGAATTTTTTGAGGTATTGAAGAGTAATGTTGATATCCCGGTGATCTTTTGGGATGAAAGATATACTACTGTTGAGGCTAATGAACAACTCAAACATATGGGTTACGGTATTGCTGAAAGCAGAAAAGTTATAGATAAGGTGGCAGCATCAATTATTTTAAAAAATTATATGGAAAATCAGGCTTAAAAATAGCCTGGAAAGTTATCATTTCAGTAGTCATTATAAGTGTAGTTTCTGTCTTGTATGTGACTTCTCTTGTAATTTTACCCAAAAAGGTTAATGAAGTTCTTATTGATATTTCCATGGGCGAATCGGCATCTTCTATTGCAGAGAAACTTCATGAAAAGAATATAATTCGCAGTAAAAGAGTTTTTTGTCTGTATGTGAAATTTACCGATTTAGATAAAATACTGAGTTTTGGAAAATATCATTTTTCAGGAAAATTATCTCTACCTGATGTTGTTAAGGTTCTAAAATTGGGCAAGGTGGTACTTCGTAAGGTTACGATTCCTGAAGGGCTAACGGTTAGGAAAACAGCTAAAATTCTTTCTCAGTACGGTTTTGTAGATCATGATAAATTTACTGCTCTTTGCAATGATTCTCTTTTTGCCAGGAAACTAACTGGATTTTCCGTATCATCCTTAGAAGGTTTCCTCTATCCGGAAACATACCATTTCCCATATGAAGTAAGCGAGCAATACATCATAAAAACATTAGTGCAAGAATTTTTCTCTCAAACTCAAGACTTCAATTTTGTTCCAAATAGAGGTCTGGATTTTTATGAAACACTTATCCTTGCTTCTATTGTGGAACGGGAAGCAAGATTTAGAGATGAGCAGCCAACGATTGCGAGTGTTTATTTGAATCGTATCAAATATAACTACAAACTCCAGGCAGATCCAACTGTCGCATATGTTCTTGAACTGCAGGGAAAAATTCGAAAGAAAATTTATTATCGCGATCTTAAAATAGATTCCCCTTTTAACACGTATAAAAATTTTGGGTTACCTCCATCACCAATATGTAGCCCGGCTATTAATGCGATACAAGCCGTTCTTGAACCTGCAGAAACAGATTTTTTCTTTTTCTTTGCAAATGGAAGCGGACGACATGAATTTAATCAAACATATCAACAGCATCTTGATCAACAAAATGTGATTAACAAATAATGGAAAACCATATACTACTTCATCTGGCGATTATCATATTTTTCTCTAAGATACTTGGGGCAGTCGCTAGAAAATTGAAACAACCACCTGTAGTTGGCATGCTTTTACTTGGTATTATTTTGGGTCCAACCTTATTTCATTTTATTGAACCGGATGAAGTTATAAACTGGATTGCTAAAGTAGGAGTTCTGTTCCTACTTTTTGAAGCTGGATTAGAAACAAATATTAAGCGGATAAAGGAAGACTCTAAACAAGCATTATTACCAGCTCTTGGCGGGATCATTCTCCCATTTTCCTTAGGGTTTTCACTTATCTATTTTATGAATCACAATATATCGCAAGCATTGATAGTTGGTGCGATTTTTACTGCCACAAGTGTGAGCGTGAGTGTGATGACGTTATTGGATCTGGGAAAATTAAAAGGAATTGAAGGAAGATGTATTGTTAACTCTGCCATAATTGATGATATTGTGGGAATACTACTTCTTACTTTTATTTTTGGATTTACTTCCGGAGCAGGAGAATCAGAAGCAAGTTTCACTATCTCAATAATCAAGATATTTGGTTTTTTCATAGTTGCATTTTTAATTGGAATATTTATTCTTCAGCCCTTCTTTTTAAATTTGAAAAAAATCCTATTGGATAATGTTGTTGTTTCGTTGGCAATTGCTGTTGTATTACTCTATTCATGGTTAGCAGAGATGGCGGGACTTGCTGCAATTACAGGAGCATATTTTGCAGGGCTTTTTCTGGGACAGACACATCACAAAAATGCAGTTCACATCGGGATAGAAAATATTGGGAAATCTTTTTTTGTAGATGTTTTTTTTGTTAGTATTGGTTTGCAGTTCAATCTTTTTGAAATTGAGGCAGCTCCCATGTTCCTCATTCTTTTTGTTTTATTTGCAATTTTCGGTAAAATGATCGGAAGCGGATTAGGAGCAAGGTTCACTAAATTCGATGCTGTTCGTTCTTTTAGAATTGGAGCTGGGATGATTCCCAGAGGAGAAGTTGCTTTGATAATTGCTAACATGGCATTAGTAAAAGGTGTGATCTCTACCGATATACTTTCTGCAACAATTTTATTAGTTATTGTAAGTGCTTTATTTACACCGCTATTATTAAAATTTGGTTTTACGAAATTAAGGAAGAGTTCTTTTGATTAAAATGAATATTTATGATTCTATATAAGGAGTAAATATATGTGGAAAAATATTATTGATAAAGAGTTGATCATTATTAATCCGGAAATCAACAACAAAAAAGAGTTGTTTGAAGCGATGGTAAATCACGTATACAATCACGATTATATCTTAAATCAAAAGCAATTTCTCAAAGCTTTAAATGATAGAGAAGATATGGCTAATACAGAGTTGATCCCCGAAATTGCGCTACCTCATGCCAGAAGTGACTCTGTGGAAAAACTATTTATGTCCATAATAATTCTCGCAAATGGAATAGATTATGAAAATGAAGAAATGGGACCTGCCAAGATAATTTTCTTTTTTGGATGTACAGAATCTCAGAATAAAGAATATTTGCAACTTCTGGCACAATCAAATCGTTTATTGAAGAAAAAGAAATTCAGAGAAGCTCTCCTAAATAGTAAAACGCCGGATGACGTAATAAAAATTCTCAACCAATATGATGATGAAGTATTAAGCTCAGTTGAAAAAGAAAGATACCTGTTAATTATGACTTTGAACAACATAGATAAAGCTGATGATGTAATGAATTCCATGATAGAGGTTGGAATTACAAATGCATCCATTTTAGATTCTACTTCAATGGCAAGAAAATTGGCGTATGAAATGCCGGTATTTGCCGGATTGAGCTATATGGCTCAAGGGAAAAGCAAAGAATCTAATGTGATTTTAGCTCATATAGAAAATAAAAATTCTGCCAATAAACTGGCTGAACTTCTCAAAGAAAATGGGATTGATTTGGATAAAAAAGGTGTCGGCTTTATTCAAATAATCAGAGTTGAGAACATAATTGGTAACCACGAAGAAGACATAGATTTATAATATATTTCTATTAGGAAAACAATTTTTCTTGACGATGTTGTTTCAAATTTCAATTTTCTGTGCAGGAGAATAAATGAAATTAAAATTATTAATATTATTAATAATAATGCATTGTCTTTTATTCGCTGTTGAATATCAAATAAATCTTAGTTGGGATGAATTTGAAGGTGAATGTAATGGATTTATCAGCGGCTCGATAGGTAAAGAGCATGCTTTCTTAAGTGGAGGTGGTTCTGCCGAAGCTTTGGATGGCAAATTAATATCTGTTGGTGAGGGTATGTCTACAGATGCTCAACAGGTTTTTAAAATTAATAGTAATGATGGTTTCTTTACATTCTGGATAAAAGACAAATTTGCCGATGACGACATGAATAGTGATCCTAACTTAATAAGCATGAGTAAACCAATGATCTCTGTTTTTAAAGATGGTGAGCTAATAGATCTCATTAAAGTTCCGCAAGGAGCAGGACTTGCATGCAAAGTATTTACACTTGATGCTTCAACCGGAGAAGTTGATCGTGAGATCAAATACTATCCAAAATCAAGAATAATTGTTGGAAGTATCGTAGATGCCGTTACCGGTGATCCGCTAAAGGATGCAAAAGTAAGTATAACAGATTATATGAAACAAGCACGGCAAACTATCACAGATGAAACGGGGATATTTGTATTTGAGGTGGAGATAGGGCAATATAGACTTGATATTTCCAAAGAAGAATATATCGGTACGTTTGCTAATGTACGGATGGGAGCAGATGAAACTCCAAGAGAGATAGTATGTGCTCTTTCACCTGAGATCAAAGAGTTTCGCATTGTTCTTACCTGGGGAAGCAGACCAAAAGATCTCGATGCTCATCTTTCCGGACCCAATCCGGATGGCGGTGACTTCCATATCTGGTATAGGAATAGATATCCCATTGGTGGGAAAGACTTTCTAGATAGAGATGATATGGATAAATACGGACCGGAGACTGTGACCATTTATAAACCGGCTGTTGGTAATTATAGATACTCTGTACACGATTATTCAAATAAAAAAAGTAAACGAAGTAAAAACCTTTCACGTAGTAATGCACAGGTTTTTGTGTACGGTCAAAATAAATTACTTGCCAGTTTTGAAGTTCCTCATAATTTTCGGGGCAATTGTTGGCATGTTTTCGAAATTAATGAGAAACATGCGATCATTCCTATAAATAAAATTGAATATGTGAAGGATGCCGTAAGCATCCATTAATAAATAAAAATGGAGGAGGGAATATGAAATTATTGAAGATCATAGCAGTATTAGTTGTCGTGATGCTACTTGTAACTGCTTGTGGAAGAGGCGGAAGTAAAGGTGTTAAGAAGCTTTACTATCCGGAATGGTGGCAAAATCAAGATAATGCCGAATACGTTCAAACTTATGGAATGGCTACTAAAGTTTCACAAAATTCATCTTACGATGCAGCTTATGCAAATGCAATGCTGCAGGCAGCACAATATGTTGAAACTTATGTAAAAGGTATGGTGAAGAACTACGAAGAGGAAGCCGGTGTAAATAATCCTCAAGTTCTTGCTCTTACCAGTAAAGTTGTAAAAGCCGTTGCCAAAGCCAAGTTTGCAAATGTGATGGTAACAAAACAGGAAACAATTGTAACTGATGAAAACCGTTTCCAAACATTTGTTCGTGTAAGTGTTCCTAAAGAAGCAGTTAACAAAAATCTTATGAACCAGATCAAAAATGAAGAAGCTTTATACAATCAATTCAAAGCTTCACAAGCTTTTGGTGAACTGGAAAATGAGATGGAAACCTACGACGAATAGTACTTATTAGTTTAATAAAAGCGTCCGAATTTTGATATGCACCCCAAATTTGGGACATAATTAAATTATATGGATTGATTTCGAAATTGTCTCGGAGTCAATCCATTTAGTTTAGACATTACTCTTTTTGTGTTGTAATAGTCAATGTACTTTCTCA
>JAYEKK010000003.1:0-22647 GCA_034660955.1 Candidatus Cloacimonadota bacterium
ACACAATTTCTTCTGGATGAAACACGTTCTAATGCCTTTTCATCAGATAATTCTAAAAGAACAACTTTATCAATGGTAAAGTTCTTTTCCAAATATTTTAGCTGTTCCATATTTCTTGGAAAACCATCCAGAATTGTTCCATTCTTTGCATTTATCAGTGCATCTTCAACAATCTGAAAAACATATTTATCTGGAACAAGTTCACCTTCATCCATAAACTTTTTTGCTGTAAGTCCTAATTCAGTTTTATTCTCAATACTTTCACGTAAGAGATTACCTGTTGTAATGTGTTTCCAACCAAATTTCTCCTCAAGGATCTTCGCTTGTGTCCCTTTTCCACATCCCTGAATACCAATTAATAAAATGTTCATTATAACTCCTTATTACCTAATATATTTATAATTTTGAGAATAATTAATTTAAAATGGAATTTGACGTCAAGTTTTACATTTAATATATATGGTTTGTGTGGTACCTAATTCTCCGCAATTTACACAAAATAATTGACCGATTCTTTTGCATTTCTTGAATAACATCTATGAAAAATATTGTAATTACAGGTGCCAATGGATTTGTTGGTAGTGCCTTGGCAAAAAAACTGCTGAATAGTGGTCATGAAGTTACTTGCCTTGTTAGAACAGGTTCAGATATTAGTCTTATCGAAGGTAATAAATATATTTGTTATATTAATTATGATAATTTAGAAGAAATTGAACATGCATTACAAAATAAGGATATTCTAATACATGCTGCTGCTTTAACACGTGCTCGGAAATGGGAATCATTCAAAAAAATAAATATTGAGCTAACCGATACTCTTTTAAAGATTTCTAATAATTCCTCCATAAAAAAATTTATTTTTTTAAGTAGTCAGGCAGTTGCCGGACCTGCATTAAATGAAAGTTCAAGAAAGAAGGAAGAAGACTCTCCAAATCCTATAACAATGTATGGAAAGAGCAAGTTGCTTGCAGAAGATATCATTCACAAAAATGCTAAAATGCCATGGACGATTATCAGACCTGTTTCTGTTTATGGTGCTGGTGATAAAGATTTTCTCGCTCTTTTTAAAATGGTAAAAAAACATTTTGTGTTTTTGAACAGTTTTAGAACAAAATATTACAGTATTATCTATATTGACGAACTCACCGATCTTATCGAGAAAACGATAAATAATGAAGAAGCATATAATGAAACATTCTTTGCAGCTAATCCGCGAATAATAAAAAATAAAGAACTTCATAAATTAATTGGCGAAGCAATCAACTCTAAAACTATTACAATTAGAATTCCGGAATTTCTGATCTTCCCCATCGCTTCAATTTTGGAATTTTTCAGTTTGATTTTTAATAGGAAATTTCCTGTACTTAATAGAGATAAAGTTAAAGAATTCAAAGAAGATTATTGGATTGTTGACACAACCAAAGCAAAAACTAAATTGAATATTGAATTTAAAGATGAATATTTAATAAATTTTAAGAAAACCTATCAATGGTATAAAAACAAAGGATGGTTATGAGAAAATTCTTAGTAACTGTGGCTATTGCTGTATTTGCAGCTTGTGTTTGGGCACAAACAGAAATTGAAGAAAATGCTGCACAGGACACAATAAACATTGAACAAGCAGTTCTTGATACTTTAGAAAATAGAATAGATCCAAAGCTACTTTTAATTGAAATGAACAACTTTCTTGATGAGAAAAGAAAAATGGAAAATGAATTTTTTCTGCCGCATCTAATTTACAAAGAAAATTTCCATTTAAGTTCACCTTTTAATCTGAATATGCGTATTATAAAAAATGGCTTTTCTGAAATCCAATTTGCAACCGGTAATTTACAGACAGTTCAGAATAATCGTAATATTTATAATACGATCTATAAAAGAGGAAATATTTTTTACAGTTCTTGGGAATATTCTCTTCCAGTAGCATTAACTGAAACATATATGGGACTTGGAGATATCGATATGAACAACATTGCAGTTTCCTTGATAAAAGGCAGTATATTTGGAATTCCAAAATTCGATATGCAGCTTGATTATCTTGGTGAAAAAGGTATTTGGCAGGGATATGAGAATGAAGTAATTAAAAACTTTCATCTGCATCTAAGCTATGATCTTAATTTTGCAAAAATTCATTTTGATAATAGGATAATTGATCAAACACTTCCGGGTGAGAAAGACATTGATGGATATATTTATGCAAATAATACCACTTCTAACAAAGAAAATGAATATTCAGTTAAAGTGGAGAATAACGTAATTAATCTCGGTTTCAAATATAAAACAAATAATTATAAAATAAATGATACATTTCGCAAAGAGCGTGATTTATTGCAGTTTCTGGCACAGAAGAAATTTAAAATACAAAATCATCAACTTGATATTTCTTATGAATTTATTTCTGAAGATAAATTAACATACAATTATACTACAACACAAAACACATCGAGAGATGACTCATATCATCTTCTCTCAATAGATCATGATTCAAGTTTTTTGGGATTCGATTTTGGAAATACCGGATTTTATCGAGATGAAAATAATTACCAATTTAATTCCGAATTAATAAAAAATATCTTTCATGGTTTTAGTTTTTTTGGAGAATATAATACCTCATCTATTGAATTTTATCAAGATCACTTCACTACTGATCTACAACATCAAGCTAGATCAAGAATTGGAGGAGGAATAATATTTAATCCATCACATGTAAAAATCAGAGTTATGATGGGACAAAATAGTATTGATTATTCTAAGAGTGATTATTTTGAAGTACAGAATACGATAAATCTAAGCATAACAAAAAGCATGAAGCTTAGATTTGAACATTGGCTAAGAAATAGAAAAAGCGGGTTAAGCATTTCAGAAGATTATAATAATAATATAATGTCATATCCAGAATGGCAAATGTCTGATCTTTTGGAACTCACTTATTTATTAAAGCACAATAATGCAATAAAGCTTGGATTAAAACGTATATATCATTCCAACTATTCCTATACTCTTGATGATTTAGAGATGATATTTAATAATGATACAGAGAATTATGATGCTTATTTAAGAATACAATTAACCGATAGATTTGAAATTAGTGTTGATGCGATAAATCTGACTAATAATAAAATCATGTTCATAAATTATGATCATCCTGGAACACATTTCAATTTTAATGTGCACTGGATCTTTGTAAATTAGGAGAATACTCATGAATTTTCAAAAAATTATTTTTCTTGTTTTACTTCTTGTAGTAACCATCTCAATAAGTATTATTGTCGGATCAGTTTTTAATGAGAATATTTTTAATATCAATGAATATGGATTTCAGTTTTTGATATTTTCAATTTTAGGAAGTTTTGTATTCTTTACTGTTAAATACTTAAGAAATATAGATACATTTATTGTAGTTATCTTTATCTCAAGTTTATTTGCTTTTCTAATGAGAAGAACTTCATTGAATGCTCAAGTTGGAGGGTTATTCCAACTCCTCATCTACGCATTTATGTTGTTTTCAGTTTATACATTGATCTTTAGATTTACCTGGTTTAGATTTAAATATATAAGGAATATAACTTTTAGTATATTAGAAGCTATTGGTTATATATTTGTTCACTTTATTTTGCATATTCTTATCAAAAAGCCTTTTCATGGTCAGTTCATTTTACTCTATTTTTTAAATGGATTGAAAATTATGATAACCCTTGGAGTAAGTTTTGGCATTGTGGAATTTATTAATTCCAAACTGGAGATAATGTTTTTCAACGCTCCGGAAAGGATTTTTCATAAAGATAATTCCGAAGGAAAAGATGATCAAGATAATGTTGATCAATAATTGAAGATACTTCCACCTATAAATTCTCTCAAGATCGAATTATTCGGAACAATATCGTCTGGAATATTATAGATGTGTTCTACTATTTTCCATAATCTTAGTGCTTCTGAATAATGAGGAGAATATTCTGTTATCGAGTGCAGAATTGGTAGAATATATTTTTTAAGAACTCCAAGCTCGTAAGTTAGAATACTATTGAACATAAAATCGGCATTTTCTTGAAATGGAAAAATATTTTTATTCTCTCCTTCTCTCACTGCATCCCACATCTCAAATGTCTGCTCTCCTGAATGCCCTCGGTAATTATAATCACGAACTAACCTTCTCATCTTTCTTGAATCTGTTGTCGGTATCCGGTTGTGAGCATCGATATTGAGATTATTTAAAGCACTTACATATATTCTTAATTTTTGGTTAAAAGGAACTGATGAAGATAAGACATCATTAAGCCCGTGAATTCCTTCCATTATAAGTATCTCATTTTCTTTTAATTGCATTTTTTTATGACTCGATTCTCTTATTCCTTGTCTGAAATTATACTTTGGTAATTTAATTTCCTTTCCATTAAGTAACTTCTGAAGATCGCTATTTAGAAGTTCGAGATCCAAAGAATTTATGTTTTCAAAATCGAAATCACCGTTCTCTTTTTTTGGAGTTAGATTTCTGGGAAGGAAATAATCGTCCATTCCAAGTATATAAGGTCTTATTCCATTAACCCTTAAGTGGATAGAAAGCCGTTTTGCAAAAGATGTTTTCCCAGATGAAGAAGGTCCGGCAATTAATACTAGTTTAGTATCATCTTTACGAGCTATATGTTTTGCGATATCAATTATTTTTTTCTCGTGAAGTGCTTCCTCAACCTGAATTAGATCTGTTATTTTATAATTCTTCACAGCAATATTGATCGCATTTACAAAATGCACACCCAAAATACTCAACCATTTATCATGTTCCTGGTGAGTAGCAAAAAGTTTTCTGGAAAGTTTAAATTCCCCATTTATCTTATTTGAATGCTTATTTGGAAATCTAAGTATTAAGCCCGGTGCATGGTAAACTATTTCAAAACTTTGAATTTTGTTGGTGTTATCTGCTGTCTGACCGATCAAATAGTCATAGAAGTCTCCACATTTATGAAGCTTTATGGTATTATGACTTATGTGCTTAAGAATATCATCACGATTTTGTTTTGTAATTATTTCTTCAGCTTCAGATGATGTTACTTCCACTTTTTCTATTGGCATTTCACCATCTATGATATTCTGCATTTCTTGTGAAATCTGATTAATCTCCTTTTCTGAAAATGTGTAATCAATAATTTCTGCATAAATTCCATCTCCAATTGAATGCTCTATAACTAATTTGTTATCATTTTCAAAAATTGAGCTGAATGCTTTGCATAAAATGAATATTGATGTATTTTTATATATAGCATCACCGGCAGTAGTATATCTGGAAATTCCTTCCAATATTGTTTCTGAATTTATTACAGTTTTATAATTTACAAATTTATTATTTATTTTGCAGGCTATTATTTTTTCTTTATTTTCTATGTTCTCTTTCAGAATTTTCTTAATATCTAATGGTTTTGCAAAAGCGATCTTTTTATAATTCTCGCCATCTATTTTTATATTAACAGTAAACAAGTTTCCTCCTTTGTTACAAAAAATATCTTTTATTACTCAGGTTTCTACGTCAAGAGAATATTCTTCTGCAAATTGTTAAATGTTTTAATAGGAGCGAGTTGAAAAGCATCATAAATTGAAAATATATTAAATGCAATTTTAATATTGACTTATAATCTATAAAAATAAATTGCGCATTTCGGGAGGTTGATAATGGATAAAAAATTAAAGAGAAATATTATTCAGCATTTGGGAATAGTTGTGGGATCTGTATTATTCGCAATAGCCTATTCATGGTTTCTGGTTCCGTATAAAATCGCACCCGGCGGTATTGGCGGTTTGGGGCAGATATTGTTTCATTTTTTCAGTATACCAATTGGTGTATCAATGATAATGTTCAACGTCCCACTATTCATTTTGAGTTTTGTTTTCTTGGGAAAACGCTTTGGATTAAGATCTCTCTTTGGAATGTTTACAACTTCGATACTCGCCGATTTTCTAAGTTTTAAAAATCTTTATAATATTGGCATTATAAAAGACCTTACACCCTATACATTTATGGATCACGGTAAAGAAATTTATGCAATGTTATCACCACAAGATATTTATCTATCTGCAATTACAGGTTCTGTTTTATTGGGATTAGGGTTAGGAATCATTTTCCGTTACCGTGGTTCTACCGGAGGAACAGATATTCCTGTGGCTTTTCTGAAGCAGAAAACTGGAATTTCTATTGGTATGGGATATTGGGTTATAGAAACAATAATAATAATGACGATTGGGATTGTATTCAAAGATATGAAACTGATAATCTGGGGTTACGTAAATTTGTTTATAACAACTAAGTTAACCGATCTGGCAAGTGAAGGTTTACCTTATGTAAAAGGCGTATATATCATTTCTGAGAAAAATAATGAGATTAAAGAAAAAATCTACGATAAGATACGTCGTGGTGTTACATTTTTGAAAGCTCAGGGTGGCTATACGGAAAATGATTTTAATGTTTTGTTTTGCGCAATGAACCGTAGACAAGTGGCAATGATGCGTGATATAGTGGAAGATATTGATCCAAAAGCTTTCGTCCTGCTAACCGATGTTAATGATGTAATGGGTTACGGTTTCCGGAGCAGAAATATAGATCTATCCGATAAAGATTCTTAATAAATATAATATTAATGTTGACATTTATGTCACTATTTAATTTTTAAAATTAGATGAAAATTTATTTTGAAGAGGGGTACAAAATATATGCATTCTATTTTAATCGTTGAAGACAATTATGACACTCAATTACTTATTTCCAGTATATTAAGAGAAAATGGTTATCAAACATTTCTAGTTTCAGATGGCAAGGAAGTAATAAGTAGATTCAAATCGTATAAGCCCGACATTGTACTATTAGATATTCAGCTTCCAGGTAAAGATGGTATCTCAATATTAAAAAAGATAAAGGAAATTGATCAGAACACACTTGTAATAATGATATCCGGGACCAGAGGAATAAAAAATATTGTAGAGACTATAAAATTAGGTGCATACGATTACGTAAGAAAACCATTTGATCAAGATGAGCTTCTAATATCCATTAAAAGAGCCTTGAAAACGAGGGAGCTAAATCAGCAGATCACTGATCTAAAGAAAAAATTATACTTTAAAAAGAATAATATAGTAATTGGAAATAGTCCTCAAATAAAAAGAATATTGAATCAAATTGATCTAATTGCTCCTACAAATATGAGTGTAATAATTCAAGGGAAAAGTGGAACCGGTAAAGAGGTCTTTGCACATCTAATACATAAAAAGAGCATGCAGGGAAAGAGACCATTTATTGCTTTAGATTGCGGTGCAATTCCTGACACACTTGTAGAAAGTGAATTATTTGGATACGAAAAAGGAGCATTTACGGGTGCGTTATCCTCAAAAGCAGGAAAATTTGAAGAAGCCAACGGAGGAACATTACTTTTAGATGAGATTACTAATATGCCCATCCAAGGTCAAGCAAAGCTATTGCGCGTTTTAGAAGAAAAGCAAACAACAAGAATCGGTGGTATTAAGCCACGTGATATTGACATCAGAGTTATAGCAACTTCCAATAAAGATTTTTTGTTAGAGATCAAGCAGGGAAATTTCAGAGAAGATTTGTATCACCGTCTAAATGAATTTCAGATATTTCTTCCTTCTCTTTCCGAAAGAAAAGATGACATTCCTCTTTTCGCACAAGAATTCTTACTTAACGCTAATTCAAAATATAATAAAAATATCTCAGGATTTAGTTCAGAAGCGATGCAGCTCTTGTTAGATTATCATTGGTCAGGAAATGTTCGTGAATTGAAAAATGTTATTAATCGAGCTGCGATCACAACAGACAATAACGTGATCCAACCGGAACAATTATCAATTCAGTTACAAAATGATAATCCCAATAATTTTATACAACCACAAATTAATAATTTTAATTCTTTAAAAACAATGTTGCAAGAATATGAATCAAACATAATTCAAAGTGCCATTAATATGACAAATGGGAATAAAACCAAAGCCGCAAAATTACTTGATGTTAATATCCGGACCTTACATAGAAAAATGAATTAAAAAATAAACTGCAAGATAGATATAACACGGACATTATTGTCATTATGCGTCAGAGATGTCTCTTTTGTTAAATAATATCTCTCTTCTATTATTAAGTATCTATAAACTTCTATACCATTGTATTGCAATGCTTTATCTCGTTATTTATCGATATTTATAACGATTTTTGATAGTGGCATGATTGTTGCATTTTATCCAATCAATAAAAATAGGGAGGATAAGATGAAAAAACTTTTTTGGATCGTAATGTTAGTAATTCTTTCAAGTACTCTTTTTTCACAACAAGTTGAATATACCTATCCTAGAAAAAGTTATCTTAAAGAATTAACAGAACCTAGTAGAACATTTAGAGAAGATGCACCGGAAATAATTGCATCAGGAAGAGTGAACTATATTATAGGGGAACCGCCCGTAATTGTGGCACCCAATATTACTCTATCAAATTTCACAGAAAATATTGAGGGAATGAAGATTTACTTCACAAATAATTTTATAATTGATCAGGATATATTGGAGCTCTCTACTAGTTTTCCCGGAGTAAGCGAAAACTACAATCAATCAACCGGTATCCTAATACTTGAAGGTTCGAGACCAGCATCTTTCTGGCAGGAAGTTTGCAGACATGTACAATATCGGAATAGCGGTGCCAATCCAACTGAGGAAGTGCGGGATGTTACATTCACTATTATTTCAGCTATTTTTATCCCTTCTACAGGACATTATTATGAATTTGTTAATGATTATGGTATTTCTTGGTCAGATTCAAGAGCTATAGCTGATTCATCTATCTATTATGGTCTGCAAGGTTATCTTGCTACCGTTTTATCCCATGAAGAGAACTTCTTTATAACAACCGAATTAGGCGGCGTAGGATGGATCGGTGGAAGTGATGCTGAAGAACATGATCATTGGAAATGGGTTTGCGGTCCTGAAGCAGGAACTGAATTCTGGGCAGGACTTTTTGCAGGGCACCCGACTAATCCCGGTTTTGCTGTAAATAATTTGTATACTAATTGGAATTACCAAGAACCTAATCAGTTTTACGGGGATGATGATCCCGACATGTGGGAAGATTACCTTCATATGATCTTTAATCCTTCTGTTGGGCCTGTAGGCAGCTGGAATGACCTTCCTGATGCTGGCACAACGGGTAATTTTACACCGCATGGTTATGTGGTTGAATATGGAGGTATGCCAGGAGATCCAGAATTGAATCTTTATGGAACAGTTCAAGTAACAGTTACAGATCTACATGTTACAGAGATCCTTCCCTCTGCCGGAGGTGATATTACAATTAACGAAACCGAAAGTATAAACTTCTCTATTGATGCTTATGACCCTGGTGGGAACCCACTTACCTACAGTTGGCAAGTAGATAGTGTGGAAGTATCTACAACCAATTCTTATGTTTTTACTACAGATTATACTTCTGCAGGATTATATGACATAACTCTTCATGTTTCAGATGGAACTGTTAGCCAATTAAACTATATATGGAATGTAACTGTTTTAGATGTAGACGTTAATATAATAGTTAATGATATTCAACCTGCTCCTGGGGATGTAACCATCAATGAAGCAGAAACAATAAATTTCTTCATTGATGCATACGACCCGGACGGGAATCCGCTGGAATACAGTTGGAAATTAGATGGAACAGAAGTTTCTACCGTTAGTTCCTATGATTTCATAACAGATTATACTTCAGAAGGAACTTATGTGATGACTCTGGATGTTACGGATAACTTTGGATCAGACAATTCACTTGCATATTTGTGGGACATAACAGTTCTAGATGTAGATCAAGCCATAGTTGTTACTGATATCCAACCTCCCCCAGGAAATATTACTATAGATGAATTGGAAACTATCAATTTCTTAATTGATGCTTACGACCCCGATGGAAACCCATTAGAATACAGTTGGGAATTGGATGGTGTTGAAGTTTCCACAACTGATTCCTATGATTTCACTACAAACTATAACTCAGCTGGAATTTATGTGATGATCTTAGATGTTACCGATAATTACGCTACGGATAGTACAATTAATTACACATGGAACATTACAGTGAACGATGTAGACAGACCGATCGTGGTAAATGAATTGCTTCCAGCACCAGGTAATTACACAATTAATGAAACCGAAAGTATAAACTTCTCTATCGATGCATACGACCCGGATGGGAATCCACTTGAATATAGCTGGAAACTTGATGGAACTGAAATTTCCATTACAGATACTTATGATTTCACTACAGATTATACCTCATCAGGAATTTATATTGTAACATTGAATGTAACCGATAACTTTGCATCGGATAATACACTTTCCTACCTGTGGAATGTTACTGTTATTGATATTGATCAACCGATCGTGGTTAATGAAATTCTACCTGCACCGGGCAGTTACACAATTAACGAAACCGAAAGTATAAACTTCTCTATCGATGCTTACGACCCGGATGGGAATCCACTTGAATATAGTTGGAAATTGGATGGAACAGAAGTTTCAACAATTAATACTTATGATTATATAACGGATTATAACTCTGCTGGTGAACACATAATAACCCTTGACGTAACTGATAACTTTGGATCAGAAAATACACTTGCCTATATATGGAATATAACGGTTATTGATGTGGATCAGCAGATAATTGTAAACGATATACAACCTCCTCCCGGAAATGTAACAATAAATGAAGCAGAAACAATAAATTTCTTAATTGATGCATACGACCCTGACGGTAATCCACTGGAATATTGCTGGAACCTGGATGGTGTAGAGGTATCAATTACAAATTCCTATGATTTTATTACTGATTATAATTCAGCCGGAACTTACATAGTAACCCTGGATGTTACTGATAACTTCTCTGATAATTCCATAAGTTATATCTGGAATGTTACAGTTAATGATGTTGATCAACCTATTGTTGTGAATGAAATATTACCATCAGCTGGAGGAGACATCACAATTGATGAATTAGAGTCTATTGCATTCTCAATTGATGCTTACGACCCCGATGGTAATTCATTAGAATATAGCTGGAAATTAGATGGGACAGAAGTTTCCACAACTGATTCTTATGATTTTACTACAAATTATACATCTGCTGGATCTTACACTGTAACCCTGGATGTTACTGATAATTATTCTGATAATTCCATAAACTTTACATGGAATGTAACAGTTAATGATGTTGATCAGTATATTGTGGTTATCGATCTGATCCCGACACCAGGAGTTATTACAATATATGAATTAGAATCTATTGCATTCTCAATCGATGCTTACGACCCGGATGGAGATCCACTTTCCTACACTTGGTATTTCGATACCGAAATCGTTTCTAACCAAGAATATTATCAATATGTTTCCAATTATAATTCAGCCGGGTTACATACAATCATGCTGGAAGTAACTGATAATTTTGGAAGTGAAAATACACTTAATTTTAATTGGGATGTAACAGTTATTGATGTTGATAGACCTATAATTGTTGTTGAACTTACTCCCGAACCGGGATTGATAACAATGAATGAAGGTGAAACAACTGATTTTAATATAGATGCATATGACCCGGATGGAAACGATATAGAATACAGTTGGCAATTGGATGGAACAGAAGTTTCTACAACTGCAGAATATTTCTTTATCACAGATTACAATTCTGCTGGCTCGTATATTTTAACTCTTGATGTTACCGATAATTTTTCTTCAGATAATTCACTTAATTTCATCTGGGATATTGATGTAATAGATGTTGATCAGGAAATCGTTGTAAACGAGATATTACCGGAACCTGGGAATATCTTTATTCAGGAAGGTGAAACAATTGATTTTAGTATAGATGCTTATGACCCGGATGGAAATGCACTTGAATACAATTGGGTATTGGACGGAACAACTGTATCCACAATCGAATTCTTTGAATTCATAACCAATATGAGTTCTGCAGGAACTTATTATATGGAACTATTTGTTACTGATTACTACTCAGACAATTCTATCCAATTTGATTGGGACATTACGGTTCTGGATGCCGGTTCAAACATAATCGTAACTAATGTTGATCCTGCACCGGGTGGTGTTGAATTATTTGAAAACGATGAGATCAATTTCATTATAGAGGCTTATGCCTTTAATGGTGATGATCTAACTTATAGCTGGCAATTAGACGGCACTTTAGTTTCTACAACAAATACATATTTTTTCACCACAGATTTTACTTCAGCCGGAGATTATGTCCTCACACTGGATGTGGAAGATGAACAAGCTGCAGATACTATTCTGAATTTTGTTTGGAACATCACGGTGTTTGAATCTGATCAACCAATTGTAGTTGATGATATTCAGCCGACTCCGGGAGAAGTTACAATAAGTGAAACTGAAACTATAAACTTCCTTATCGATGCTTACGATCCTGATGGAAATTCGCTTGAATATTCCTGGAAATTAGACGGTGAAGAAGTTTCTACAATTGATGTTTACGATTTTATTACCGATATTAATTCGGGAGGTGAATATCTCGTTACCTTAGATGTTACAGATGGTTTTGGTGAGAATGAATTGTATTATGAATGGGATATAACTGTTCTGGAGACAGATCAGGATATTGTTATCGAATCTATTCAACCTGAACCAGGTGATGTAACAACTTTCGAGAATGAAGTCATTGAGTTTGTTATCGACGCTTACGATCCGGATGGTAATCCGCTGGAATATAGCTGGCAACTGGATGGAACACAAGTTTCCACTATCGCAAGTTACGATTTCCTACCTGATTACAATTCAGCCGGACAATATGAGGTTACGTTGGATATTACCGATAACTTCATGGCTGATAATAGTGTTAGCTTTAGTTGGAATGTGACGGTAATAGACGTTGATCAGGAAATAGTAGTAGTTGAATTGATACCTGATGCAACTACTGTGGCTCTGAATGAAGGGGAATCTGTGAATTTCTCAATTGAAGCTTATGACCCTGACGGTAACGATCTGACATATTCATGGAGTCTGGATGGTACACAAGTAAGCACAACACATTTTTATGAGTTTGTTGCTGCTACCGGCTCAGCAGGTTTCTATACACTTATCTTAATAGTTGATGACAACTATACAGACAGCTCACTTGAATTCACCTGGAATATAACAGTTTTAGATCCTTCCGGCAATATCGTTATTACCGAGATCTCCCCCGCACCAGGAAACTTAACAATTGCTGAAACAGATACAATAAACTTCTTTATTGATGCATATGCCCAAAATGGCGATGAGCTAACCTACAATTGGATGCTTGACGATGTGAGTGTCTCTACAGAAATTTCTTATGCTTTCCTAACTGACTTCAACTCTGCAGGAGAATATATTGTTATCTTAACCATCGAAGATGAAGTACCACCGGAAACACTTCTTGAATTCACCTGGAACATTACTGTTACCGATGTTGATCAACCTATTGTAATAAATACACTTGAACCGGAACCGGGACTTGTAACTATGCTTGAGATGGAAGTCTTGAACCTTTCTATAGATGCTTATGATCCCGATGGGAATGAACTCGAATACATTTGGGAATTAGATGGAACTGAAGTTTCTACAAGTGATTTTTATGATTTCTCACCCGATTACAATGCAGCCGGAGAATATCTCATAACACTATTTGTTACTGATAACTTTTCTGATAATTCTCTAGAATTTGAATGGGATATAACAGTTGAAGATATTAATCCTAATATTAATATTGATATGATTGAGCCGACTCCCGGATTCTTAAACATAACACTGGGTGATTCGTTAAACTTCTTCATTCTTGCTGATAATCCTTATGGTGACATCTACTACAGTTGGACACTGGATGAAGATGAAGTATCAACAGTTAGCAATTTCCTATTTGATACTAATGAATATACTTTAGGAAACTATAATTTACAGCTCATTGTATCAACAGAGGCCATTACAAGAGAGACGATACAATTCAACTGGGGAATTAGTGTAATAAATAGTCATCTACCACCTATTGCTGATGCAGGTGAAGATCAGTATGTAAATTCTTGTATTCTTGTTCAGCTTGACGGCTCAGCCTCCTACGATCCGGAAGGAGAAGATCTTACCTACCACTGGATAGTTCCGGAGGAGATAATTCTCTCAGATTCAACTATAGTGAATCCAACTTTCTTCGCTCCGGATATTCCCGGTGAAGTTGAATTCTATATCCAACTTATAGTTAATGATGGTGATTTAAATTCTGAACCTGATGAAGTTATAATAACAGTAAATGGAAATGCCATCAATGATGATCCGGTTACTATCCCTCAGTTTACTGAATTGCAATGTAACTACCCGAATCCATTTAATCCGGTAACTACCATAAAGTTCGATGTTAAAGATAACGAAACTGCCATTTTAACAATCTTCAATTTGAAAGGGCAGATAATTGAGAGTAGGAAATTTACATCCGGCATTCATAACTTTGAATGGGATGCAGGTAAAATTAGTTCCGGTGTTTATTTCTACCAACTTAAGAGTAGTTCATACACGAATACAAGAAAGATGATTCTCCTTAAATAGTACATCATCCTCATCGCAGACAGCAACAGCCCCGAGCAATTCGGGGCTGTTGCTTATTTTTTAATAATTCTTACTTCTAATTTACTTCAGCAACAAACATTTATTACTGGCAATTGCTTTACCATTTACTTTTAACTGATACATATAAATCCCAGAAGAGACAGGTTTATTATTTTCATCCGTGCCGTTCCAAACTACGTTTACTTGTCTCTCACCTTCGACTCCGCTCAGGTTGACGGTAAATGTTTTTACTTTTTGACCTTTGATATTATATATTTCAAGAGTCACAAAATCGGAATTTTGTGTTACAGAAAACAAAATAGTTGTTTCAGGATTGAAAGGGTTGGGATAGTTGGTAAGTTTAATATCCACTGATGGAACAATTTCAGGATCGACTGAAACAGGATCGATCCACTCTTCTTGGAACTCAAGATCAATTGCAGCATAACAAAGCTGACTATTTGTGAAAGAACCATTACCTTGAACAGCTGAGCCATAATCACCATCATCCATAAAAGCGAAATGTAATTTGGCGTGGTAATTATCCGGATCATTGCTAAGTATCTCTAATTTATCACCAAGAGTTACGTTTACAGGAAGCATACCTTCAAATTCCGGTGCATAATTACCATCATAATGATAAGTTGAATCTACAATTGCATCGTTTGGGTTGGCATTTATGTATCTGATATCCGACCATGTTTCACCACTATCATCTGAGATAACAATACATATCTCGGGTTGTTCTACCCAACCTTCATAACCCGGTTCTTCGTGATATGCATTATAAAGTTTTGCGCAATCGTGCCAAACACAAACGACCCAATTCTCGTTAGATGTCATTTTACAATTACTCTCATCACGATAATGGTACATACCATCAAAGCACCAACTGGGGTAACTTACAGGAAATGAACCATCATATACGCCATCATCATTAAGATCGTATGCAACTGCCAAATGATCATCTCCGGGATCAGTATCCTGAATATCCAGATCATAAAAACTGAATTCACCGGTACTAGTAACAAATGTAAATATTTTAGGATAGATCAATGCCGATATATAATAACCCATATTTATATTTTCCTGAGAATTATAAGTAACTCCACTCATCCATTGTACTTTTGAATTATCGTCTGTGAATAAACCATTATAATGTGTAAGATCGTTGGTAGGAAGTGCAAACCAATCATCTTCGAACATTGGTTGTCCATTAATTAGTAAGTTAGGTAGTTGTTGTAATAATTGATGTGTGTATTTTGTGAATGTTTCACCATAGTCATTGCTATACAATGCAAAAAGAGAATCTGCTACATTACCAAAGAAAACTACCTTTCCATCAACTTCACTTACGATCATGTCTTTATTAATTCTGGCAATATCGTTATAATGAATCTCATCAAAATATGGAAAAGACTGCACTGTCCAATCAAGATCCGATGTACTCAATAGATCTGTATTATCAAAATCTGCAAACAGATATAGGCTATTGGGTCCACCACCGCCAGAGCTGTTAAAATTATTTCCATAGACATGAACTCTACGATGATCAGGAATTGGAGAAGGACCAATATGTACTTGAGGCCAGATAAATTCATCATCATTATGTCCCGTAAATGGTAAACTCATTTCCGGATTATCGATAACTATAAACGGTGTTCTCCAGTTTGGGTTTCCTACCGCATGGAACAAGAAATAAGACATATGACTGTCATAAGATCCATTCGGTTCTGTTGAAGCATGCCAAACTGCAAATGGATCAGCGGTATATGGATCAATAGCACAAGATGTGAATCCTTCTCGAATAATATCTGAATTAATATTATCACTTTCTCCAAGCGTTCCATCGGAAGTGATGTAACTGAAGTAAGCTCTTCGATCAAATCCAGCATTCGGTGTTTCAGAACGCATATAAGTAATATAAATTCCACCTGCTTGATATCCGTATGGCATCGAGATTTCCGGTTGTATTCTTACGTTCTGACCATTATAGCTGAAGGGCATGTAATCATAATATGAGTGTATTAAAAAAGTGGTTGGAGCACCATTTCCATTAAGTATGAATGAATATTCAGGTGGTGGATCCTGCTCTCGGTGTCCGGTTCTTTTTCCAACGCATGTAATTTGATGTTGATCATCGATTGCAATTTGAGCCGGCTGCATAAAATCATTTGCAAAAACTAAAACAGATAAAATTGTAAATAGAATAATTGCTGTTATTTTCATTTTCTCCTCCCTAAAAAAATGAGTAAGCTCGTTTACTACTTTCTGTAACAAAATTATTTTGAAATATCAATCATTGAATTTTTATTTTGAATTCATTCGATGCAAATCAATTAAGTCAAGAAATTTATGTTTCTCCTTCTATTTGATGTAAATATAATACCGCAATTGTTATTCCAATTTAGATTTATCAATTGATACTTAGCAATAAATTACAAATTAATCCTTTATTGAAGGTGTTCATCTAAATTGTATTTTATATTTCAAAACTTGTGATGGATAAAGGGAATTAATTCTTTCTGCGGAATTGATTATGCAGTTAGTGTTAGATATTCAGCATTAAATCACAAACTTATAATTTTCATTACATTTAATAGTAAAGCTATTAGATTCTCGCTTCTCATCCTTCGCAGTAACCTACTGTGGAGAATGGATTGCAAGAAAAACAATAAAAGTAAACGTCATTCCCAACTCCGATTGGGAATCTATTTACTTTACAATCTTCATTATGAAAATATACAATTACATTTCAAAGCAGGAGCTTTGAGTTACTAAAGAAAAAACCTTCCAGTTTTAATTCTGGAAGGTTTTATGCTAAAGTCCGTTCTCAACCCAAATCCCAACTTTGCAAATTTTAAGTTGAATCCTCAAATTATTCTCTGTTAGATTTTGTTCGTTCTTGTTAGCTGTTAAAATTTCCGTTCTCAACTCAAGTTCCCGCTTTGCGGTTTCTTAAGTCAAGTCCGGATTAAGTTTACGGATAAATTCTGTTTATCATTCTTGGGAATGGTATTACTTCACGAATATAACGGATACCGCTCATCCATTGGATTAATCTTTCAAGTCCGATACCAAAACCACTATGCGGTACCGAACCATATTTTCTAAGATCCAGAAACCATTGATAATCTTTCACATCATATCCTTCTTTCTTGATCCTATTCAGCAGGATATCATGATCATCTTCACGCTGCGACCCGCCAATTATCTCTCCAAAACCTTCCGGCGCTATTAGATCTGCGCCCAAAACAAGATCAGGATTTTCTTTATCACGTTTCATATAAAATGATTTGATCTCTTTAGGCCATCTCTCAACAAATATGGGAACGTCACTTCCTTCTGTTATCATCTCTTCTTCCGGAGCTCCAAAATCATCAAGATAATCTATCTCAACTCCCTTACGTTTAAGCATATCGATAACTTCTCTGTGAGTCATTCTCTTAAATGGAGCATCAGCTTTTTTTAGTTTCTCAACATCACGTTCGAGAATCTCAAGCTCTTTTGAATTTCTTTCAATTACTGTTCGAATAACATAACGAATTAACGCTTCCTGAATTTCCATATTTTCATCATGCTCAACAAAGGCAGCTTCAGCATCCATCATCCAAAATTCTGTAAGATGCTTACGAGTTTTGGATTTCTCAGCTCTGAAAACAGGACCAAAATCGTAAACTTTGCCCAGACTCATAATTCCTGCTTCTAAATAAAGCTGACCGGATTGTGAAAGGAAAGCGGAACCCAGATCGAAATATGGAACTTCAAAGAGTGTGGTTGTTCCTTCACTTGCATTTGGTGTAAGAATTGGTGAATCGAACCTGTAAAAATCGTTCTTATTCAAATACTCACAAATCGCATAATAAACAGTGTGCCTTATCTTAAGAGCAGCTGTCTGCTTTTTTGATCTGAGCCATAAGTGTCTTTGAGTAAGTAGGAAATCAGCACCGTGTTCTTTCTTCCCTATGGGATAATTTTCAGATTTACCAATAATATTTATATTTTTTAATTGGAATTCAAAAACACCTTCACTTTTAGGATGTTCTTGAGGAATCCCGATCATTTCAACTGATGATTCTAATGAAACCTGTTTCACTTTTTCAAAATTTTCTTCGCCCATTTCCGGTTTAAAAGCTACAGCCTGAATATCAGCATGAGCATCTCTGAAAATTACAAAGCGCAATTTACTGCTGCTCTTGCGGTAGTTTCTTACCCAACCACGCAGTTTTACTTCTTCACCAATGTGATCTTTTATATCTTTTAAAGTTATTAATTTCATCTATTTCTCCAAATATATTAATTTCTATTTATTTTATTTACAATTTCTAATGCAACTTCTAACGCACGGGTTCCGGCTCTTCCATCTACAACCGGATTTATATCAGATTCAACCGCGTGAATGAAAGATTCTATCTCTATTGTTAAAGCGTCTTTCTCGCGATCGGAAGCATTCACCTCTACAATGTCTACAACATCTTTTGTATCAATATTTTCAAATTTACCCATCATTAATTTGGGCAAAACTTTATATAAATTCTTAGATTTCTTAATATGTTTTACACTTTTATCTTGGAAATCAATTGAGAAATAACCATCTTTTTGGAATATTCTCAATTGTCTGGAACGTTTCATTGAAATCCGGCTAGCAGTAATATTAGCAACTGCTCCATCTTCAAATTCTATGCGTGCATTTGCAATATCTATACTTTTGGTCATCACTCCTGCTCCACTGGCACTAATATATTTTACTTTACTTTCCATAAAAGATAGTATCAGATCAATATCGTGGATCATTAGCTCGAGTACTACTGGAATATCTGTGCCGCGAGGAGTGAATGGAGCTATTCGATGACATTCCATAAAGATCGGATTCTTAACCTTATCTTCAATCTCTATTATAACAGGATTAAATCTTTCGATATGACCAACCTGGATCTTCAGGTTCTTTTCGTCGGCCAGTTCGATTAGTTCCTTAGCTTGCTGTAGAGTTTCAGTAATCGGTTTTTCGATGAAAACATGAATCCCTTTCTTTAAAGCTCTTTCTGCCAGATCAAAGTGTGATATCGTAGTAACAACATTGAATAGAACATCAATTTCATTCAATAGTGACTCAAAATCCTTAAATGACTTTGTACCCAGCTTAGAAGAGATCTCCTCAGCACGTTTCTTATTTTTGTCATAAAGACCAACAAAATCACATAAAGTGCTTTCATTTAGAATCCTGGCATGATTCTGTCCAAATTGACCTACACCAACAATTCCAACTTTTAACATCTAAACTCCTTAAAGATAATGAATAAAGTTAAATTCAAATTTTTTAGGAATTGCCTTGTGTCAAGCAAAGAAATATCAACCATAAAAGTAGATGTACTCAATTCGTTTACCTAAATTGAAATGAATACACTTTATTTTTCAAATGCATTAACTCTTACTTGACACTGCATTCTTTGCAAAAATGATTGTTTAGAATTTATAAATATTTGGAGATAAAATGAATAAAGTACTTTTAATAATACTTGATGGATACGGCATTAATGAGGAGGAATACGGAAATGCAATTGCTGCAGCAAATACACCAAATCTGGATAATTTCCGTTCCCAAAACCCTGAAGGCAAACTTACAGCAAGCGGACTTGAAGTTGGATTGTTAGATGGTGATATGGGCAATTCTGAGGTTGGTCATCTTAATATTGGAGCAGGTCGAGTTGTATATCAAATGAACTCACTTATCATGAAAAAGATCGAAGAAAATACTTTTTATGAGAATAAAGAACTTCTTGATGCGATAGCTCATACAAAGATCAACAATAGCAATCTTCACATAATGGGTTTGTTATCTAACGGTAATGTTCACAGTAATATAAATCATATTCGGGCATTAATTAAACTTGCTAAAATGGAAGGACTCAAACAAATTTATTTTCATGCATTTATGGATGGACGTGATACATTACCAAATTCTGGAATTGGCTTTATTGAAGAATTCCAAAAGAGAGCAGAAGAGATTGGAATTGGTAAGATCGCCACAATCTCCGGAAGATATTATGCCATGGATCGTGACAACCGTTGGGATAGAATTGAAAAAGCTTATAAAGCAATTGTTCATGGTGAAGGTGAAGCATTTTCAGATCCTATAGAGGCAATACAAAACAGTTATAATAATGATATAACTGATGAATTCATAATTCCTAAAGTAATTACAGAGAACTCAGAGCCAATTGCAAAATTGACTGATAATGATGCTGTTATTGCCTTTAATTTCCGAGCAGACAGAATGAGACAGATCACACGTGCTATCAAGATTCCTGGATTCGAAGAATTCAAAACAGAAAGTTTTGAAAATCTTAAATTTTTTTGCTTTAATGAATATGATATTAATTTTAAGAAGCATGTTTCCGTGGCTTTCAAATTGCCTAAATTACCAAAAATATTAGGTGAAGTGGTTTCTGCAAATGGTTTAAAACAATTACGATTAGCGGAAACAGAAAAATACGCTCATGTTACTTTTTTCTTTAATGGCGGAGTAGAAAAACCATTTGAAAATGAAGATAGGATTCTTGTAAAATCACCACGAGTTGCCACCTACGATCTGCAACCGGAAATGAGTGCTCATGAAATTAAAGATAAACTTATCTCAGCTCTAAAAGGAAATGAATATTCTCTTATCGTTACGAATTTTGCTAATTGCGATATGGTTGGTCATACGGGTATTTTTGATGCTGCCGTAAAAGCTGTAGAGACCGTTGATAAATGTATTGGTGAGATTATCCCGGTTGCTAAAGAAAAAAATTATAATATCCTGCTTACTGCCGATCATGGAAATGCCGATAAAATGCTGGATGAAAATGAAAATATCTTCACGGCACATAGCTTGAATAAAGTTCCAATTGTTATCTCTCTTTTAGAAAAGAACACAGCAGTCGCTAATGGAAAACTTGCCGACATTGCACCAACAATATTAAAGATCATGGGAATCCCCCAACCGGATGAAATGACAGGAAAATGTCTTATCTAATTTACAGGAGTTTTGAATCATGAGATCAGTTGATAGAATTGATATAAATAAGAAAAGAGCTATCCCACCAGTAACAAAATTGATAATGATGATAGCTGTTATAATGGGATTAGTTTTACATACTTGTTGGAAAAAAACTCAAGGTGATAATCTACAGATATCTGATATTCAACTTTCTAATATAACTCGAATCAGTTTAGATATATCATTTACTATTGCAAGCCGCGCTAGTGTTGAGCTTGAAAAATCTTTCATGATCGAGATCTACACTACATCAGGAGAATTGCTTGCTAATAAACTTACACGCCTTACGATTCCTCCAAAAACCAGAAAGAGATACATTAAAGTTTTGCAAAAATTCAATATGCCGTTAGAAAGTCCTGATGATATTGGTGATTTTAGAATCTACGTTTATAAATAGGAGACATAAATGAAAAAATATTTATTATTCATTCTTTTAATATTATTATTAAATCTCACTTATGCTGAAGAAATTAATACTGAGGTTATTAATAAATTATTTTCTGATCAGCAAATATCTAATGATTCACTTTTTACGTTATTATCAACTTGGCAAAATTATTCTCAACCAAAAGAAACAGATGTTTTTCTTTTGGAACATAATCAGGTCAATGATACGCTAGCTGCACCTTATGTTGTATATGTTCCAAAAGGATATGATTGCAACACCAAAACCCCTCTTGTTATCTATCTTCACGGAGGAGTAAGTACAAAAAGATTTCATGAAACACCCCTTGAATATGCAGAGCAAAATTATTTCACAGAATATGCAAGAGAAAACAATTGGATAGTTGTATATCCCATGGCAAATAATGAAACTGCCTGGTGGAATTTGACTGGAATCAATAATTTAAAAGCGCAGATCAGAAAGTTGAAATCTCAGTATAATATTGATGATAACAGGATTTACATCTCAGGTTTTTCTGATGGTGGATCTGGTGCGTATCATCTCGCTCTTAATGCACCGGATGACTTTGCAGCATTTTATCCTCTCA
>JAYEKK010000004.1:0-6430 GCA_034660955.1 Candidatus Cloacimonadota bacterium
CCCAAAATAGGTCAGGGCTAAATTCCCTTATTTCATAAGGATAGAAAAGTTGCCCTTCCCAAAATAGGTCAGGGCTAAATTCCCTTATTTCATAAGGATCATTTTCTTAGTTGCAGTATAGTTGCTAGATTTCATCTTGTAGAAATATACACCGCTAGCTACGGATTTATTCGAATTATCTCTACCGTTCCAAGTTACTATGTGATCACCTGTTTCTATTACTTCATTCACAAGTGATTTAACAAGCTGACCTTTTAAGTTGTAAACATCTATTGTAACATTGCCTGTCTCATTTATTGAATACGCAATATTTGTAACTGGATTAAACGGATTAGGATAGTTGCTTAGAAGTTTTGTTGTAGTTACTACTTCATCATCAGCACCAACAATTGCTACAAGTGTAAGGTCTACATCTGAAGTTGTAGCACCTTCTTCTACAACTACGCCAGATACCACATCTGGATCATAGTCGTAAAGAGTAGCAGTTACATCGAATGTTCCTGGGAAAACTTCAATTTCATAGATACCGTCTGCATCGGGATTAACAGTCATGTAAGCCGCAGTTACTTGAACATCTTCTACGTCTCCGGTTCCACCTTCCAGAGTTACTGTGCCGGTAATATATCCAGGAGCAGGAGGAGTATAGGGACCTATGAGCATAACATCGTCCACATACCAGTAATTGATATTATATGAATCACCATCATATACCCAGGCAATTTGGAAAGTTGCTGAACCCACATCAGGAGTTGAAACAGTTTCAATAACTGTTGTTCCAGGAGTGGCAACAGATGGAATTGATATTACCTCATTCCAGGTAGTTCCATCACTTGTAGTTTGAACGTATAAAGAATAATCCCCGTTCCAATCGTTTACACAGTGTTTGAATTCCAAAGCTAAATCTGTTGCACCGGAAGTATCTAAAACCGGTGAAATTAATCTTTGTGTCGCTACAGTTGAGGGTGACCAACTGAATTGAGCTTCTGGAGCAACTCCACCTGCTTCGTTTCCTGCTCCCTGTGCCCAGTTGATCTGACCGGAAGTTGAGGTAGTTGTCCAGCCTGCTGGTAACCATGTGCTGAAATCTTCCATTATTAAAGTACCGCCAGCATTAAGAAGGGCAGTATTTGATGATGCGATTCCACCATCGCCTATAGCATTGTAAGGTGTAATATTATAGTGATAACTACCAGCACCCGGAATATCTATGTCCCAATATTCTGTATGTAAACCTGTTATCTCATATAAAACCCCATCACTTCTTTCAATGTGGTATCCCAGAATAGCGTTATTAAAAGCACCGCCGTTAAGACCGGTTATAGGATTTGTCCAGCTAAGATGACCATAACCAAATTCGCCAACCAAAAGAAGATCTTCAACAACATTAGGAACATCTTCACCAACCCAAGTCTCAAATGAAACTGCAGGACTCTCGCCAAAAGAGTTATAAGCTGTTACACTATAATCATACAAACCGGATGCAGTAAGTGCATCAGTATAACCATCAGGATCGCCAATAACAGGGTCGGAATTTGTATAAACAAGGTTACCATCACGATAAACTCTTGTCTCAAGTAATTCAGTAAGTGGATCTCCGGCAAAAGTAAGATCAGGATTAATCCATGTAAGTTCACAACTAAGAGCACCACCTGCATCAGGTGTTACAACGAGATCACTTACAGCAGCAGGAGCACCATCTTCTGCTAAAGTATATGGGATAGCAAGAGCAGTTACTTCCATTCCACCTGGGAAAGCACCGATGTAAGTTGTTGCACCAGTAGCAGTGTCACAAGTATAAAGCTCACCGGATGCAGTATAAGCAGCAAGATATAGTACATCATCATCTTTATCATAATCAGCACCTTGAGCATAACTAATAGATATTCCGAGTGAACCAATTAATGTACCTGCTCCAGTTACTGGATCAATTGAATATAAACCTTCATCTAAAATATCAACACCATAAAGATTACCATCATTATCACAAGCCATAGCAATAATAATTCCACCATTAATATTTCCAACAAGTGTTCCGTAACCTGTGGCAGGATCTATAGTATAAAGATTTGAACCTGTTCCATAATCTGCACCATAAAGTATTCCTGAGTTATCATCATACGCAATACCATTACAGGCTGTACCATTACCGCCAATAAATGTCATGTTTCCATCAAAATCAATAGAATAGAAGTTACCTGAACCGTATTCACATCCGATCCACATGTCTTCGATCATTGTGCCTGCCGCAATAAAATCTCCAGAAGAAGTAGCTGCAAGAGAAGTAAGTCCTGCTGGATCATTCAGTATAAAAGTTACAGGACCTTGTGGGTTTACTCCTGATGGATCGTAAGCATTATAAGCATAAACCTGATAATCAGGATCACGACTTGGATTTGGGGAAGCAATTGGTTGATCAGCAGATGCATTATATTGCTGATATGGGGCTAAACCGGTTAGTTCTCTTACGTTAACAACATCTTTAGTCCTCGCATTAAGTGAAAGCCCAAAGACTAGAAAAGATACAATAATAAGAATAATAAGTTTTTTCATTTTTTCTCCTCATTTAAAATTTAAATGTTTAATTAATTAAACTTTCAAAAAACCTTAATTAACGATATTAAAAATTACAATAATAAATAACCTAAATTTTCGAATTTCACATATCAATAATTCATTTCACTAATTGATCATAAAAACAATTCTTTTTTCCTTCATCTGTCATTTAGATAAACTGAGTTCCTTTTTGTCAAATCCTTTTCTTAAAAAATCAAAATTAATAATTTTAAAGACCATCACTTTCTTTGAAAATAAATATTTCTTCACCTTTTTTCTGCATTCCAAGTTCTCTAGCTTTTTTTTCCCATACGCTTTTATCATTTTCCAATTTTTTATTTTCCAATTTAAGCTGTTCATTTTCTTTTTTCAAATCCTCAATATCATGTTGAAGGAGTGCCACCTTATTTTTAATATTAACTGTTTTATAAAAACTGGCACTATCAAAAAATAAGATATATAATATTAGCAAAATAATAATGATATATACAAATGATTTTTTTGAAAATTTAATTTTATTCATATTTGATTTTATGTTCCCCTCCTTACTTAGCAATTTTAAGAAAAGCCGAAATTATATGCAAGAAAAAATCAAATTATTTTATGATAAATTTTGCTAAAAAGCTCTTATGAACATAAATTGCCTGGTACGGGCACATTTCATGACAGCACATACATTTTATGCATTTATCATAATTGATTGTCGGATGGGCATCTCCTTCTTTTAGCTCCATTACTTGCATGGGGCAACTCTCTACACAGATGTTACACTTTCTGCATTTATCATTGAAATCTGGATAATATGTGAAATACTTTTTAAAGACATCTTTCAATATTTTTGGTGAGTAGGCCAGAATTTTTATATACAAACCAATTTTTTTGATCTTAACTTTATGGAATTTAAAATTCTGCCATTCTTTCGAAATTTCAATTTCAGTTTCTTTAATGTTATCTAATTCCAATGAAGGTAAAATATATTCTAATTTTTCGGGTAGGAAACCCATCATGCTTGAAGCCACAAAATCAAGAGCTGAAGCAGATCTGCTGGCAAACATAACACCGAAATTTCTGGGATCTCCTGCAGAAGGACCTTCCCCTTCCATTCCCACAATTCCATCCATAATATTAATTACAATTCTATCTTTTACAATTGAATACAATCCCGAAATAACTTTTGCAAATTGAGTATGATCGGGATGTTCTTTATGATAATCAGATTTCTTTAGACCCGGAATTAAACCGTACAGATTTTTCACAGCTCCTGTATATGACATCAAACTATGCGTTTTATATTTGCAAAGATTAATCACAGCATCAGCTTCCCAGATATATTTTGTAATTGGAAATTCGATAGTATCTGTTTTCTTTTTAATTATTCCACCGGTTTTGAAGTTTACTAACGGGATATGGTGTTTTTCTGCTAATTGTTTCATGCCTGTTCGTTCCCAAACAAGTTTAACAGATGTGGAACCTCCGGGACTATCTCCTAATATAATATCCTTTCCAATATTTTTTAAGTAAGTAACAACTGCATCAACAACTATCGGATTTGTTGTAACAGCTTTTTCTGGTGGAAATGCACCGAGAAGATTTGGCTTTAGCAAAATTTTTTGCTTATCTTTAAGAATTTCTTCAAGCTGCAAAGTTTCTAAAAATTGATATATCTTATCAAAATCATAATTCTCAATTTTCTCAATATGAACTTTCATCTATTTAAATTGCTCCATTCCGGAAAAATCGCGATAAGGATCAAAACTTATTAATGCCCTATTATCATCATCAGAAAGTTCATCTATAACGATCCGAGCGATAAGTTCACCCAGACCCGGACCAAGCATATAACCCTGTCCACACATTCCCACAGTATTTATCAAATTTAGAATTTCTCTTGATCTTCCCACTATTGGAAAACCATCCGGCGTCATCGGGTATTGTCCACGCCAGGTTCTGCGAACTTTTAAATTGGCAAGACGCGGATAAAGCTCCACCATCCTTTTTGCAACTTGCGGTAAGAATACAGAAGTTGAATTGCTATCTGTTCCAATAATTGGTGGAGACGGAGTTATACAGAAAATTACTTGCCCTTCATTGTTCTGATAGAAATAGTAATTTGCCGATCCCTTTATTGGACGCATATCAACCACCATCGGCTCAAAGAATCTTTCTACCGGTTCGGTTATCGCACCTTCATGACTATCAGGAATTACCGGTAGATCAATTCCCATCAATTTTCCTATTTTTTTTGCATTATTTCCGGAAGCATTGATAATAGTTTTTCCAGAATATTGTCCTTTATCCGTAACTACTTGTGAAATTTTATTTTCTTCTAACTCAATATTAATAACATTTTCATTAAATTTGTATTCAGCACCATATTCCAGACTTTTAAAATAGAACGCATTTATAGCAAGGAGTGGAGATGCAGAACCGTCATCTGGAGAATATGTAGAACCACAAAGGTCATCGGTATTAATTCCTGGAACCAGTTCTTCATATTCTTCGGGAGAGATCCATTTGATATTCAAACCAAAAGAATGCTGAATCTTCATCAGATCTTTCAATTTTTTTTCATCTTCAATATTATAAGCGGGAAAACTGTAACCATTAGAGATCCAACCAATATCATCACCGTGTTTCTCTTTCCAGGTAGAAAAAATTTCGATACTTCTCTGAGATACTTTTATCTTCCCGAAATCGGAATGTGTGGCTCTAATTCCGCCAATAGCTTTTTTATTATTTTCCTGTCCTACAGATGGTTTAGAATCGATTACCAAAACCTTTAATTTCTTTTCAGATAGAGCTAACGCTGTAGGAACACCAATCGAACCTGCTCCAATAATAATTACGTCATAATCTGGCATTACTTCTCCCTTTTTGCAACTAACAAAATTAACAAAACGACCATTATATTTTTTACCATTGATTTCATAATATTTTCTCTGAATTTAACCTTGAAAATGCTTCATTCAAAACCTCTACCTGTTTAGCACTTTCAAGGTTTCTTTCATATTTCTTTCAACCTAACCCTAAAAGTGTCAATTGCAAGAAATATGAAAGAGACGCTTTCAGGGTTTTCTCATTTTATTCTCTATGTCTTTGTGTCTCTGTGTTGATTTTTTTACCTGCAAATTTACTTAGAGGTACTTCCACAAAGATCGGTCTTCTTGTATTTGGCTCTACACTATCCAATAAAATCCCTTCCTGTCTAAATAACTGTTTAATAAGATTATCGCAACTCTTCGCTCCGCAAGGTCCCATCCCTGCACGAGTTATTGCTTTGATCTGATTCATATCGGTAATACCTTTTCTTATGAGATCACGAATCTCTTTTGCTGTAACTCTCTCACACAGACAAACCATTTCTTCATCAGAAATATGTTGGATTTCTTTTACTTTCTGTTGGGAAATCTCAGCCTTTTGGATCTGGAATGAAACAATCTTTTTCGCAATATTTTTGGGAGCTTTAAGTTTAATAAGTTGAGTTCTGTTATTTGCTTTCACATCAAGAATCTGTGTAACCGAAAATTTACCGAGTTTTTTCCCATCAATATCTACACAAATAATATCATCCCCAATTTCAATTTTATGATTTGAAACTTCATACGGCAATGTAACTGTTGGATATTCTGTATCTTTCCGGAAATCTACCAGTGTAATTGCCAATCCCGGACAGATAGTTACACATTTTCCACAACCAATACATTTGCCCTCATAAACCGGCAGATCCATTATCGGATCACCCTTCATAAAGATTGAATTTGTCGGGCAAACAGTACTGCAGGGATTACATGGAATTTCTTGTAAACAATGAATTATTGGGAAAATGCCCTCTTCAATTTCAGGAACATTATAATCATAAATTTTGCCGGCTTCTTTT
>JAYEKK010000005.1:0-6381 GCA_034660955.1 Candidatus Cloacimonadota bacterium
AAAATGACAAAAAAAGCAATATTCTTTTTGATTCTTCTAGTGATGATAATACTACAAATTAATTCTATTGAAATTGAATATGAAAACACTTGGAGTAGATTCACACTATATAACAAAGGCATTGATTCTCATAATAACAAATTGTATGTTAATACTTATTTTTCGATAGAAATCTATAATATATTAAGTAATGGGGATTTGGAATTAGACTATATTCATGAAGTAAATGACTTTATTCAAGATCTACAAATTGATGCAGATGCCAATATGCTCTATACATTAGTGAATGAACATAATTATCCTGAATATGTACTTAAAGCATACGATATATGTGAAAATGAATTAGTCTTTTGTTTCTCAACAAATAGTATGTATTCATTCAATGATCTTATCTATCCTGTTTCTCACTACGTAATTTTAGGACAACCTGATCAATTAGAATGCTATAATAAAGACACACAACAAATTGAAGATATTACTTATCCATATCAACAAATCCTCGGATCATTTGAAAATACTTTAGTAGAATACGACTCTCTCAATACAAATATCACATTTTATAACATTGATGACATTAATAATCCTACTTTGATATATCAGTATAATCATGAATTGATCGATTATAGTTATTGCTATGTCAGAAAAGTTGATGATAACCATTGTATGCTAATTGATAATCAGGAAATTGCATTATTTTATATCGAAAACGAACTGAATATTTATTTTGACTCTTTTTGGGATTTCACATCTATTTCAAGATTTAGACAACCATTTACTTTAGTTGATGATCAATTATATATTGGGAATTTAGAAGGAGAGAATTTTGTTTTTGATGTCTCGGATTACAATTCTCCCGTTTTGCTTTATGAATGGAATGAAGATTACTTTATGTATGACTATTTTGTATATGAAAATTATTTGTATCAATCCAAATATCGAGAAGGAATTTGGTTTTACGATCTGAATGAACTACCTTCTTCTCAATATGAAGTTTTTGGACAATATTTTCCACCTCGTTCTACCGGATATTTTGATGGAGTGATCTATAAAAATTATCCAGATCATATTTCAAAAGTAAATATGGAAACTTATGAAGAAGAATTAATTTGTGATGCTCCTTTTGATGAAAGTTGGAGTATTCATAAGATAAATAATTTGCTAATTGTATTTTCTCTTCTTTTATTACATAATTATAATGAATATGCAATTATTGATTTGAATACAAATACCATTTTAAATACTTTTGAAATTCCAGATAGAATTCATATTATTCAAAATGATAGGATTATTACTTCACATGATAATTATGTTAAGATTTATGAAATCAATGGAGATAGTGAATTTGAATTGTTAACTGAATTTGTTGCAGATAGCCCATATATAAATGAATTTGATGAAAATCATATTTGGGTAAGTCATACAACTGGAGATTTTCTTATTAATACAATTGATTTAGAAATTGACTATGACTTTGAAGATTTTTTCTCTCCCGAATCAGATTGGATAGCGAAACCTTTAAAGTATGATGATAGACTAATTATTTGCAATGTAAATTTTCCAAACGAAATGGTTATTAAATTGTATGATATAAATGATCTAAGTAATCCCTTATTGTTAGATTCAAAAATCGATAGTTCATTTTGTAGATATTATTGTTTAGATGATCTAATTATAGAAATAAATAGATTAGAACCAATTGTAGTATATAATAAATTTGAGGATTCATTCACAGATCCAATACAAGAAATTGATTTGGATACATATAATGAATGGCTTGTAATTGATGAAGAAAGGAATCGAATTTTAAGCTTCTCACTTTTTTATTGTAAATCGTTTTTATATGAAAATACTGGAAGTGAACTTGAACTTATTTATGAAAAGAGTACTAAATTATCTAATTATCCCAATCCCTTCAACCCCGAAACAACTATTTCATTCTCTGTACAAAATGAATTCCCTGAAAATACAGAATTAATTGTATATAATCTGAAAGGTCAGAAAGTGAAACAGTTAATCAACAAACCGTTATCAAATGGTGATTACTCCATCGTGTGGGATGGTTCTGACAAAGACAACAAACAAGTCTCTTCGGGAGTATATTTCTACCAATTAAAGTCGGAAGATAAATTAATCGCAAATGGAAAATGTTTACTTTTAAAATAGAAATTATTCTTTATTGTATTATGTGTTTTTTTATCTTTTCGCTTTATATATCACAGCAAGTTGTTGTATAAATAAAATGAAAGAAACCTTCCGAATGTAAAGAATTACTGAATGCAACACAACCTTCGGAAGGTTTTTTCATCCGCATTAATTAGTGTCTATCTGTGGTTTAAAAATAATAGCAAGTTGTTGTTTACCGTCAATCTTCATGACTAAAGGTTTATCAAAACTATAATGGATGAAGAACTCTTTTCTCTCAGCTTCATACTGCTGTAAAATCCAATCTATATCCAAAAAGTCATTGCCGGCACTAAATGGAATGCTGAAATATCCAACATTCATTGACATCAAATTATGAAAGAAATGCGTTCCCTGAGATGCATCAACCTGAAAGTCTTTTAACCCAACTTCAATAATTGCTTTTGCATTTGAAATCTGACTCCATTTTACTGGAATCCCCAAAAATCTATCACGCGTGCCCCATCTTCCCGGACCGATAAGCAAATATTTCCTCTCTTCACCTTTTAATTTTAGATTGAATTGCTCGATCTCTTCTTGCATTTCCACTGTTCTTGTATTATCAAATTTTGCAGGATCGAATACAATAATATCTTTAATAGAATCGAACGTTCCATTTCCCATACCACTCTCGGAATAAAGTAAAAGCTCATCTTTATTCAAATGCTCTTTATCAATATTGGCTGCTTCCATATGCACATTAAGCGGACGTATCTGCAAAAGATAGAATGTGTGTTCTTTATTTTTCTCATTCATTTTAACAGCAAATTCAATTTCCACAGGTACACCCATAGCTTTTTTGCAAATATTTAAAATGTTATTTAGAACATCCGGAAGCGGAATATATCTGTATTTTATGATATTAGCAAAATCTATGATAACAGGTCCTTTTCCATTTACTCCAGCTTGCAATTTGTCATTTTCATAATCCCAGATCGAGGCAAGATGTTCAAAACTTCCATTATGTTTTATCTTGCGTATTTTTATGTTTTGTAATCCATCTAATTTTCTATTAAGCTCTTTACAATCACTATTCATATCAACTGCATAAATCGTTTTTTGAGTATTCTTGATCACATCATCGTTGGAAGTGATGCCATGTTTAGGATATTTAGGACAGAAAATAAAATTGCTCTCTCCATCCACTACCGATTTTCCCATTCCAACGCCAATAGTTGCAATTCCATCTGAGTTTTTTAATTTGGATGTTGGATAGAAATTGTAAGATTGTGCAACTCCGGAAATGTGAGGATAGAAAAGCACATCAAACTCGCTTCCCACAATATTTTGAATGATCACAGCCATTTTCTCTTCTTCCAATTTATAATTTATGTTACGGATATAATCACGTGCATTTTTCAGGAATACAGAAGCAAAAACCAGTTTAATGGCAGATGTTAAATTCTTTAACCTGACTTTTATATCTGCATCGTTATTGGGGAACATATAAGTGCTGTAGATCCCGGCAAAAGGTTGCGATTGTGAATCTTCTAATAATCCTGAAGATCTTACTGCAATTGGGTTGGTATTAACATCCAGGAGAATTTCCAACTTCCTTTTTAGTATCTTACTCAAATCTCCTTTTAAGAAAATCTCCTCGATCTCTTCATCTTTGGCGGTTATCTTTTGCAGAAGTGAAACAACGTCATCATATTCATTCCAGTTCTTAATAATGTCATTTTTATTATTGGAGAGTTCAAGAATAGCTTCTTTAATATTATTATTACTGATAAAATCATCAAACTCATCTGTTCCAATAATAAATGTTTTGGGCATTTTAATTTTAATATCTTTATAATCAGAATCTATATCTAAAGAATTTATTAGTGAATTTAAAAACGCAAGTCCACGTCCTTTTCCACCGAGTGATCCCTCTCGAAGCCTGATGATCTGTCCTTCAGGATCGATATTATCCTTATCAAATTCAATAACTCTTCCTCTATTTTTTCTTAACCTGATCTCTTCAAATATCGTCTTCAAATAACTTCTTAAACTTTCCGGATCGGGGAAATTATCAATCTTAATTGGTCTAATTCGACGAGCTATTTGAATCTCACCATGAGCTATCAACCAGGAAGAAAAGTGATTCCTGCCACCGTGATAAAGAATTGAGTCAACGGGAACCTTGGATATAAGATTCTCAAATTCAAGCATATTAGATGCTCTCGCAATTTCATTTCCTTCTTTATTTCTAAGTATCAAATCTCCGAAGCCAAGATTATTTAGAATAAATTTGCGTAGATTTTTAAGAAGAGTCTCGGAATTTTTTAACAGGAATTCTGCTTCTACATCTTTTGCAAAAACAGCATTATCTGCATTTGTAGATTGCAGAAGTTTAGCAATACTGATTTCATCATGGTTGATCTTTCTCATTAGCTTTAAACCGGCTTCTCCTTCGAGTATTCCATCTTTAGGATATTTAACATCAGAGATCACACAGATCAGACTTTCTTTGAACCTTTCAATAACCTGCACTGCATCATTATAATTGTGAACAAGCAGTACTTTTGGTCGTGTACGCATCCTTCTTCTTCTATTAAGAGGAGTCAACTCAGCCGAGATCAAACGTTGGGATTGCTGCATTATCTCCCTATAAAGTAATGGCAAAAAACGAGAATAATAACGTACTGAATCTTCTACAAGAAGGATAACATGAACAAGTCCGCTTTCCGTATCAGTTTCCACATTCTGAAGATCTTCAATGTACTTGATCATTGCCAGGAATATATGATTATCCCCACTCCACAAGAAAACATCATCAATGAACTCCATTTTCTTTGAATCTCGGTTAATTATCTCTATATCAGATTCGTTATTTAAAAGAAGAAGCACAGGCAATTCCGGTTTTTCACGTTTTATATCTTCAGCCAATTTATATGGAGTAACCTCACCAATTCTTAACATTGTTATTACAAGATCGAAATCTCTTTCTTTTATGATTTTCAGGGCTTCTTTACCGGTTGGAACATTTGTGATCCGAGGTATTTGTGAGAAAAAAAGCTGATCGTATTCACTAAACACCTGCTCTGAGAAAAGTCCGTCTTCTTCGAAAATGAAAGCATCATAAAACGTTGATACTAAAAGGATATTATGTGTTTTCTTCTGCATCAGATCCATAAAGTCATTCGACCCAAATTTTAATTTACCAAAGTTATAATTTATATCTTTTTTCATAACAATCATCCTTGAAACTTTTAATTATCTCTAATTTTATTGGAATATATATTTTGTAAAATCATATTTAAAATAATTTAATTTGACCTGCAAAATGTTTTACTGAAATTATGCAGTAGGAGTATAAAATGAATTGGGATGCTCATGCCAGATATTATGATTGGGAATTTGAACTGATCTGTACGAAGCAGAAAGAAGATATCCGTATTTGGAAAACACTCGCTAAAGAATTCGGTGGTCTGATCCTTGAGCTTTGCTGTGGTACAGGTAGGATCACTCAAGAATTATTAAAAGATGGTCATCACATATTTGCAATTGATAATTCCAATGAAATGCTCAATATACTCAGAGCTAAAAACTTACCAAATTTAGAGATTCTCAATTCTGATATGACAAATTTTAAATTAGATAGAAAATTCAAATTTGCATTTATTAGCTATTCATCCTTTCAGCAGCTTCTCACTTTAGAAGAACAGATTAAATGTTTGAATAATATTCATGTTCATCTGGAAAAAGGGGGAGTGCTGGCAATGGATATTAATCCACGAATTTGTGAAGGTGAAGATATTCAACCAAGAATTCAATCATATACAGCAGAATATCCACCTAATAATTCCACAGTTACAATGTACACTTCACACAGAATTAACCGGATTAATCAGATAAAACATTGGAAAGATGAATATCTTGAAATGTCTGAGAATGGTGAAGAACGAAGAACTTATGTTGAGATTTCATTGAAAGAATACAGCTTGGATTATATGAAATTATTATTTGGAAAATGTAATTTTGAAATATTAAATATTTACGGTGATTTTGATAAAAATGAAGTTACTGAGGATTCTGAGAATTTGATTTATGTGGTGAGAAAGAAGTAACTCGAAATTCCGATTTCGAGAAAAGAAAGAAGTAACTCGAAATTCCGATTTCGAGATATAAAGAACAAGATTGGAATTTTGTTTTACTTGTAACTCAAAGCACTGTCTTTGAGAAAAACAGAACAAGATTGGAATCTTGTTTTACTTG
>JAYEKK010000006.1:0-6371 GCA_034660955.1 Candidatus Cloacimonadota bacterium
CTTTCAACCTCTAAAATATGAGGTGAACCGCTATCAAGCGATCCTGATGTTCGAGTAAGTGTTATTTTTACCGAACCTTCATAGGCAGTTTCCGGTTGATCGTATTGAACATCAAAATATTCACTAATTGTAGCACTAGCTAGTGGAGCATCCAGTGTTGGTGATTCGGTAGTTGTATCATTACTGTAACTTAAATATTTTTGCCATCCTGTTGGTGCACTTTCACTCGCTGGGGACCATGAGCCAACTGTTAAATAACTAGTCATCTGATTACTTGTAATTTCGTTTAATAAAAGATCTTGACCATATACAAGAAATGTTATCTGAATAGAAGTAGTAGAACTATTTACTGTAGGCACTGTAAACGTGAAATCATTTGTTTGATTAGATCCCATTGTAAAATCATTATCTCCTGAAACTGATGTAATAGATCCTCCTAAATAACTACCTGACGGAGGATCGGAGGAGTAATAAAAAAAACCAAGTTTATGATTATTTGCCGAATTCACATATCTGATTCCATCAACACTCATGAGATCACCAGTAGCATCATACTTCACCCGAACTGTAACAGTTTCTCCCGGGGAGACATCAAAGTCATTTGTTCCACCAGAACCATGCATTACAATATAGTCTATTGAGATGCTCTGTCCAAACAGCAAAGAGCTAAAAACTAAAACTATAATAAAAACTAATAAATATTTTTTCATATCTCCTCCAATATTTAGGAATATGTTATTTTTCTTTTTATGTTTACTCGTGTATAAATAAATAAACATAGTTTAGTGTCAACCTAAAATTAATAATTATAATGAACTAAGCTATAAATACATGCAATAATTAATCCAAAAAAAGTAACTTTTCGTTGTAGATTACAGCATCTCTGCAAACATATAATTCAAAACACTTTATCTATTAATCTAAGGTATTATCTAAATTATGCAAATTGCTTTTTGTGTTTTTTGTCTGCCATTTGGGGACAGATCTGCCAAAAGTGTCGTTATATTGTTACAGAGATAATCTAATGGATATCCCTGTTTCATATAAATTGTATTCCTTATCTGTTTCAACGTTTGTGTATGGAGAACCTGTATCTCTAAACTTGTATTTATAAAAATATTTAAGAGAAATGTTATCTGTTATTTTGTACTTTGCATCAGAATTAAAAGCTACTATTTTATCTTCTCTGCCATAATGATATTCATCAAGTTGATTCACTGCTTGGAAATAAGTATGCTCATATTTTGCACTAAGATTAAAATTAACCGGTTTATCAAACACCGTTATTACCGCAGGAAAGTAAAAAGAAAGATCAAATATATCTGCTTGATAAGATGCATCCTTTATTATAGTCACCTGCTGAGAACTAATAAATGCATCTTCGGCTTTTGCATATGATATTTTAAAAGCATAGCCAGAGCCTATCCTGATCCAACTTGCCGGAGTTATTCTAATTCCAATTCCATTTTCAAAATTTTCTGCATCATATTCTGTAAAATACTCATTATAAAAAAGTTGAGAAAAACTGAATTTATAATTAAATTGGTATTTCGAATTTAGAGTGTAATTTATTTTTCCAATATAATTATTCTTACTATAAGTAAAATCACGAAATATATTTTCATTATCTAATACACTATCGTATCTATTTACATAGATCTGTGGATGATAATAATAATAAATTCCAAAATTAATTTTTTTACTTAGATATTGTTTCAAAGCAAATTCAATATATAAATCATCTTCAAAACTATTATTTAAAAACTTATTATATTTTATGGCAACTTTGTTAATTTGGGTATGACCGGCCATCAATCGGTGTTTTAAATTTAACTCCACTTTTGCAGAAGTTATAAGATCATCAGATGTTTCTAAGGAAAATTTATCCGGTTCATTCCCACTCTCGAATCTATTCAGATCACTTTGAGAAAGGCTGAGAATGTTGCTTTTATATTTGGTTTCTAATGTGATATTAGAGTAGAAATTAAAATTCTGTGCAGCAAGTGAACCTGAAGCAATAATAATTATAAGTATAAAATATTTTTTCATTGTTTTCCAATCTCAACTGAAGCTTTATTTATATAAAATCTAAAGATCAATTCTTTGTTTTTATCTTTATTTTCTATTGAAAGGTGATGAATTCCTGCAGGTAGTTTAATTATGTTCACATCACCGGTAGAAGGGATTAGATCCGGCTCATTCTCAATCCAGCTGCCCTTAGATTTATAAGCTCCCTCAATAAACTCAGCAAGATAATCTCTATTATCGAACACCCTGAAAAGATAGCCGGAATTATTTATGTAATTTGTATCAAATAACATTCTGCTGATAATTTTAAGAACTATCGGACCTTCTAGCGTAAGTTGGATTTTACCCGATTTAGGTGCGTAATATGTATATTCTTTTTCTTTAAGAACCAAAGTTTTTACATCTCCATAAAAAATTGGTGTGTAACGAATATAATCTATCTCTTTATTAGAAGTAACTATATTATTTCCGGAGATCTTGAAAACCAGATCATTCTGAGAAATATTTGTTATAGAAAAATTTGCTTTCTCTTCATAAATTTCTGTTTTATATTTATTATAACTTGAGATGTTTTCTCCATTCACACCCCTGCTTGTTTTACTTAACGCAGCAGATTTGTCTAAGATCAATTCTTCATTTCCAATTCTGATTTTATATTGATAATCAATTGATGACCCGGTATCTATAATTACTCGGGAAAAAACATTGAGTGTATCAACATTTAGGAGAACACAAGAAATGCTCTCTGTAGGTTTTAAAAGAAAATAATTATATATCTTGCTGTTTCTCCTGTTGTAGATCAGGAACTCATCGGGATCTGAATTATAGCGAATATCCGCAGCTGTAGCCAAAAGAGTTATTCCTAATAATGCTATTGATAAAAGTATCTTTTTCATTCTAAACATTGATCTCATCATCTTTAATTTTCAATTCATTATGATCAAAAAAGATCACAATTAAAATTAAGACAAGCAAAATAAGAAAAGAAATAGTTGTGATTGTTATATTATATTTTTCATCTGAGAACATACTTCCGTTTCCAGGTTCAGGGAGCGGATCGGGAGCTAATGGAAGCTTTTTATTTTCAGCAAGTTTAGTAATATCTAATAAATGAATAATCGGAATACCTTCATCCGCAAAAAGCAGCATTGTACCTTTTAATGGTGGATTTGTTAAAGTGAGATATCGGTGAAACCCGGGATCGATCAATCTTCCATTCAAAGTAGCTCCAATACTAGAAAGTCCTCCTCCGATATTTATATAAAGAACAATATCATTTTGACTGGAAGTTTTATAAATTTCCATTTTCTTAAAGATATTCTGCTCAAGTGTTTCTTCACGAACTAATTGAATATCATGCTTATTAATATTTTTTATTATGAGCTCACGACCTTTTTTACTTAATCCTCTTCCAAGATCGCGTCCACCGCCAATTGAAGCAGCTATACTTTTATATTTAAATATATTTTTTTGAATAAAGAATTCTTCCATATCGAGCCAGGTAAAATCGGGATCTGTAGCTCCAAACATGGAAGCTCCAACTGAAGAGATAATAACAGGATCCAATTCCAATACCTTTGCGGCACTTAATACTGCGATATTTAATGCAGGGAATGAACCTGTACAACTAATCGCTATTTTGTCACCTTTTTTCAAATTCGCTTCTTTGAACATCTCAATTACGACTGCTGCAAAATTCGGATTCAAACTAGTTAATTTAGAAGTAAGATCACCACGATCTGTAACGATTGGAGATTGTTTAGCACCGATCATTGCAGTCCTATTTGGATCATTTACTTCATCAATATATATTCCTTCCGAATTTCTATGTTCTTTTATAGCTAATTCAGCACTTTGCATCAATTTCGCTGCTGCAAGCTTCTCTTCATAATATTTATCACTAATAAAAACTCGTGAATTTTCTACCCAAATAAATAATGCTATTGCAACAAGCATTAAAAGAATTAAACTTAATTTTGATTTTGCACTTGGAATAAACATGATTCTCCTTATCCTATGATTTCTCCGCCAAATATCAATACTAACAAAAACCGCACTATCACAGCTGCTATAACCAAGATAGAAAGTGTTTTAACAATTCCCTGACGCTCCATTGAGTTAGCAATAAGACCCGGAATAATAAATCCTATGACGTTAACAGAATAATCTGATGATAGATTAGCAAAAATGCCATAATACCTAGCCATCCAACCAATGGTAAATCCAAGAAGGACAGTTATTACCATTCTTCTTCTGCCGTAAATAAACATAAAGTTTCCAAGAAATTTAACAATCATAAACACAATAAGACTAATTGATAACGTTGCTAAAATAGTGATGGGTTGATGTAAATACATCGCAACATAGCCGGCAACCACAATTCCACCTGCAGCTGCTCCAAAAGTCTCCAGAAAGAACAAACTAATTAATACTCCTAAACCAATTGCTACTTCAAACATTTTTTATTATTCCTTTTTAGAACCTCGTTACGAAGTTTCTCTTCGTAACGTTCATAACTTTTGCATTCCCAAGACAAACTTGGGAATGAGTTCATATTTAATTCCTATCTATTTTCTCGTCAACAAGTTGTACTTGTTAACGCAATTTCTAAGTAAGTTTCACTTACAAAACCTTCTTAATATCTCGGAAGTAAAACTTCATAAAACAATTGTGTACGCAATCCGGCAACTGCCGGATGCGAACAAGATGACCTTAAACATTTTTATTCCTTTCTTTAAAATAATTTACTATAATTCCACCATTGCCGCCAATATTACCAATACCAAGCATAAGTATCTCTTTAGCTGGTAATTTTACTGCACAATTTGTCAACTTAAGTCCTGTTATCCAACCGCAATCAGTAATTTTATTCTTATCTAATTTATTATTTACAGCATAAGAATATATCGTATTCGTTTGCTCACCGATCAAATATAGGTGATCGTAATTTACTTCTTTAAGCATACGAACAAGTTGTTTGGAACGGAATATTCTATCTGCTCTAGTACTTAACACGATGGCAACTGAGTGTGTATGAGGATAAAGTTCCTTTACCGAATTAATAACAAATTCTGTAGATTCCGGATCGTTAGCTGCAAAAGCATGAACAAAATGTAACTCTGTATCCTTGCTCTTATGCATATATATTTTCATTGCTCCAATATCCGGTAGCGCAGTATACATGCCTTCTATAGCTTTTTTTTTATCGATCCCAAAATGCTCACAAACCTTTAATGACAGGACAACGTTTTCTTTATGTTCAATATAGGAAAATCCCTGCATATCTTCGTTGGAAATCCCTGAGTCCTCAGATTGAATGATCTCACAATGAACTTTTTTTGCTTCTTTTTGGATAATAGGAAAAACTTTCTTCTCAGCAGTAAACAGAACGCCATGTTTGGGAATCGTATTGCAAAGAGAGCGTGTTACATTCTTAAGTCCGGGTCCCATAACATCAAGATGATCCATTCTGGAATTTGTAATAATTCCAATATTAGATTGAACGATCTCATGCTCTGTAACCCACTGATATTCAGGTGTAACTGCCATACACTCAAGAACAAGAATATCAATTTTTCTTTTTGCAGCAAATTTAATAATCTTTATTTGTTCTTTAATATTTGCACCATGATGTCTTATGATCGGTGTTTCACTTCCATCCTCGTAAATAAGTGCTGGAGCAGAACCGGTTGTTTTAGCGATCGTCTTCTTACCACCAGCTCGAAGTCCGGCAGCGATAAGACGGGTAACACTAGATTTACCTCTGGTTCCATTTATATGAATGATCATGGGAATTTTTTTTCTGCTGATCTTGCACTTCTGGAATTCATAGATCCCAAAAATGAGTAGTAGCAATATACCAATTATCAAACCAAACATACTATTCTACTATTAATTTCCCGTTTGTGATCTCGAGTTCATCATAATTTGAAATCTCATTACCATTTTCATCGATCATTTGCAAATTTTCAAAAGTTAGAGTACTTTCACCAATTGCAATACCCTTTATAGTAAAAGTAAAAAGATCTCCATCACCATCAAGCCCATCTTCATTGGAAGTTTGCTGCAAACTGATTGTTATACTTAATCTGTCATCTTCAATAATACTCAATTCTACCAGATCAGAATTCCAGAATCCGCCCACTACTACAGTATTTGGGACTAATCCCACTACTGAATTATCGAATACGATCTCAGCAGAAAAAGCAAATAATTTTTCAGCATTCTCTACCTTAACAATATAATCAGCTTCTATATCTACTAGTACAGTTTGTTCTGCAGGACTGAACTTTAATATAAGATTCTCCGTATCCGGCTCAGTTGAATTACTTGAGCTTGAACAG
>JAYEKK010000007.1:0-22242 GCA_034660955.1 Candidatus Cloacimonadota bacterium
CCGACTTTGAATTCCGTACTTTTTTTATTCTGATAGAATTTCATATTCTTTCCTTATCTCATAATTCTTTTGCATTTTCTTTTTCCACCTCATCCCGACCTTCTCCTATCAAGGAGAAGGAGAAAACCGCACTTCCTCTCCTGTTAGGAGAGGATTGAGGTGAGGTATATTTCATAATATTCCTTATTTCACAAATTCTTTTATTATTTTTCTTTCATCATTAATAAAATCATCAAAAGTTCCGTCAAAAACTATTTTTTTATCATGAATCATAGTAATGTGTCCTTTGATCTTTCTAATGCAATCCATATCATGAGTTATGATGATTGAAGCTATATCGTATTGGCTCTGTAATTTGAGTATTAAATTAGAAATTTCTTCCGCAATGATTGGATCAAGACCTGTTGTAGGTTCATCATAAATAATATATTTTGGTTTAAGAATTATCGCTCTTGCTAATGCAACTCTCTTCTTCATACCACCGCTAAGTTCGGAAGGCATTTTTGTTAAAACATCTTTAAGTCCGACCAATTCCAGTTTTTCCTTAACTTCATTTAGAATTGCATCCTCAGAAAGATCTGTATGTTCAATAAGTGGAAGTGCAATATTCTGATATACATTCATAGAATCTAAAAGGGCTGAACCCTGAAAAAGCATTGCCATCTTCTTTCTATTTTCGTTAAGTTGTTGCTTATTCAATTCAAAAAGGTTTTCTTTATCAATAATAATTGAGCCTTTGACCGGTTCGATAAGACCTTCAATACATTTCATTAAAACGCTCTTTCCGGTTCCACTTTGTCCAACAATTATAGTTATTTGGTTTTCCAGAATTGTAAGATCTATATTTTTTAAAATTTCCTGTTCACCAAAACTTATTGAAAGATTTTTAATTTCTATCATTAAGATTTCCTTAGACTTTAATTCTTCTCAGCACGATTATTTTTAAAACCTCTCTGTCCGGTAACTGCCGGACATCTCCCCTTCCAAAGTGGAGCTTATCTCCTCAACTTCAATTCCGTCATACTTTTTAGAAACAGGATTTAGATGTAAATACTTTTTCTCTAAATTTTCATCACTTTTCAGAAATATGCGTACATAATGATCTGAAAGAGCTGTCCAATAACCTTCTGATCTTTGTTCAATTACGCCTTTAAGTTCAATATTATTTTTGATAATGAAATCTGTATATTCAGCAAGTCTTGTATTTGAGATTGAGATCAATTCATTGCTTCTCTGTTTTATGATCTTTCCATTCACATGACCTTTCATTTTTTCTGCACGAGTTCCTGATCTCTTGGAATATGAAAAAACATGAAGATAGGTAAAGTCAAGATTAGAAAGAAAGAGATGAGTTTTTTGAAACAGTTCTTCTGTTTCTCCGGGAAGTCCGGCTATCACATCGATCCCGATAGCAACATCGGGATAAATATCTCTTAATTTGGCAATGGTGTTTCTAAATTGTTCAGTAGTATATCGTCTTCCCATTTTGGTAAGTAATTCATCACATCCAACTTGAAGCGGGATATGAAAATGGTGACACATTTTTTTACTTTTTGTAAAATATTCTAATAACTCATCTGTGAAAAGTTGAGGTTCGATAGAACTCAACCTGACTAGCTCAACACCTTTAATTGTCTCGATTTCATAAAGCAGTTTTGCTAGAGAATAGTCAGATTCTGCTCCATAAAGTCCCAGATTGATCCCGCCAAGCACAAATTCTTTATAACCATTATCAACCAATTTATTTATTTGATCAAGAATGTTGTTTTTCTTTCTGCTTCTGGAATGTCCTCTGGCATATGGAATTGCGCAGTAAGCACAATAATAATCGCAACCATCCTGTACTTTAATAAACGCTCTGGTCTTATCTAGCATCTTAGTTGTTGATATTTCATCAAAATAGTGCTGCTCTTTTATATCTTTGAATAAATTATTTCCTGAATTAAGTTTTTCAAATATCTTACTTTTACTATTATTATCAACTATCAGATCAACATCACCTAATTCTTCAATCTCTTCTTTTTTTCTTTGAGAATAACAGCCGGTTACAACAACTTTCACATTGGGGTCGATCTGCTTTTGATTTAACGCTTTTCGAATGGCATTCCGGCTTTTACGATCTGTTCTATTGGTTACGGTGCAGGTATTAATTATATAAACATCGGCAGGTTTATCAAATTCAGTAATTTGATAACCTGTTTGAGTAAATTCATCTACAATACAGGATGTCTCATATTGATTAACTTTACAGCCAAAAGTGATCGATGCAACTTTTTTCTTCTTCATTTTATCCTAATAAAATAATTTCCACTGATTATAATCTATCCCCCTTTGTAAGGGGGAATAAAAGGGGGTTCGGTTTGAAATATTCTTTTTAAAATATAACAATTTTAATAAGTCATTCACAATTGAATAAACCCCTCTCCGACAACAGCCGGATCTCCCTTTGCAAAGGGGAGCATTTTACTTCATTATTGATCATTCCGTGTTGAATATTGGATATTCGCTTTTTATTCTCTGTGTCTTTGTGTCTCTGTGTTTAATCTTCTTCGTGTTCCTTCGTGGCTAATTTTATCCCCAATTCATCCAATTGTTTTTGAGAAACAGGTGCAGGAGATTCACTCATTAGATCAGTTGCTTGCAGTGTTTTTGGGAAGGCAATAACGTCACGGATTGATTGTGCACCACTCATTATCATAACCATTCTATCGATTCCCGGAGCAATTCCACCATGAGGAGGAGTTCCATATTTTAAAGCATTCAGGAAGAAACCAAATTTTTCATCCAGTTCCTCTTCCGAGAATCCCAGAACTTCAAATATTTTCTTCTGAATATCTAGTCTGTGACAACGAATACTGCCGGAAGAAAGCTCCAAACCATTACAAACCAAATCATAAAGCTGCCCTTCTATCTTCTCATATTCACCTGTTTCAAAATATTTAATATGTTCCTCTTTTGGCAGTGTGAACATATGATGTGCTGTCTCCCAACGTTCTTCATCCTCGTTATATTCGAATAATGGGAAATCGGTGATCCACAATAAATTGAATTGCTTTGGATCATAAAGTTCACGCTCTTTACCCAGATAATTTCTAATCTCTGAAAGTACTTTGAAAACGATCTTATTTGTATCAGCAGCAAAAAGGATCAGATCTCCATCCACTGCTCCGGTTTTCTTAATAATGTTTTTCCTCTCTTCATCCGAAAGGAACTTAGTAATGCCTGATTGAAATTCTCCATCTTGATATTTCACATAAGCGAGTCCCTTCCCACCAACATGTTTTGCTCTATCGGTAAGCATATCGATCTGTTTTCTAGAATAACCGGCACATCCCGAAGCAACAATACAACGTACACTGCCGTCATTCTGTAAAGCACTGCTGAATACCTTGAACTCAGAATTTGCCACAATCTCGGAGAGATCGTTCAATTCCATGCCAAAACGTGTATCAGGTTTATCAGATCCATAACGATCCATCGACTGTTTATAGGTTAAATGCGGAAACGGAATCGGAAGATCTATATTGATTACTTTATTAAAAATGTATTTGAATAAGTCTTCTATGATTTGGAAAATCTCTTCTTGTGTTACATAACTCATTTCAAGATCGAGTTGTGTAAATTCCGGCTGTCTGTCAGCTCGCAAATCCTCATCACGAAAACAACGTGCGATCTGAAAATATCTATCAAAACCACCGATCATGAGAAGTTGTTTATATATCTGCGGAGATTGTGGAAGTGCAAAGAACTTCCCATTGTGTACCCTACTGGGAACAAGAAAATCTCTTGCACCTTCCGGTGTACTTTTCATCAACATTGGAGTTTCAATTTCATAAAAATTTCTTTTTACCAGGAATTCTCTGATCGCATAAACTATTTCATGACGAATCAGAATTATATCTTTTAGCTTATCTCTTCGCAGATCAAGATATCTGTATTTAAGACGAAGATCTTCTTCTGCCAAAACATTCTCATTAATTTGAACAGGTAATGGTTCAGATTTATTAAGAAGAAGCAATTCCTGCGCTTCAACCTCGATATCCCCGGTTTTTATCTCTTTGTTAATATTTTGTTGATCACGGAGAACTACCTTTCCGGTTACAGCTATCACATATTCATTTCTCAGTTTACCGGCTTTTGCGTGAACTGCTTTATTTTCCGGATGAAATACGATCTGAACTTTTCCTGAAACATCTCTGAGATCGATGAAAATTAGCCCACCGAGATCTCTACGGCGATGAACCCAACCCATTAAGGATATATTTTCACCAACATTTTGTTTGCTCAATCTTTCAGTATAATGAGTTCTTTTTTTATCTTTAATAAAATCTAACATATTCATATCCTTTTATTTATATCAATTTTGTGCGAGAATTTAATTTTCTGATAATTTGTCAATGCTTTGAAATAACAAAAAAACCTCCAAAGACTTAATTAGCTTGAAGGTTTTATATGTTCTATTATAAATTTATTTTTTTTCTTGTTTCTTTTTCTGATCAAGTCTGATGAATTTTATACTCATATCATTATATCTCAATTCACATTCAGCATTTCCAGATTCCAATTTAGGGAAGAAAAGAAAACCAGACTTCTTTGCTCCAGGCAATATTTTCCCAAAATGGAATGAATGAGTTATTAGATTATTCTGAGCTGTCCGCCATTCTTCCATAACCTGTTTCTGTTCATTAAAAAAATCTTCAGTATCAATAGGTTCTTTTTCATTTTCGTTTATCAGAAGATAATCAATCTGTCTGGGAACTAACATATTTTCAATGTAATCTAGAGTGACCACATCAAACTGATTACCATTTTGATCGATCAAACCAAAATCGCTCATTTCAACTTGCAAATCATCTCGTTTTCTATTCTGAATCGAGACATAAAAGGTAGTAAAATAATTAGTTAATTCTTGTGGATCTCTATTCCAATATTCATTTGCAGCAGCAAAAGTATAAGCTTTGGTTCGATTTACACCAAAATTATCTGTTATTGTAACATCTTCAGTTTGAACAGGTACATATTTAATTGTACAGGCAGAAAATATTAAAACAAGTAATAATAGTGGAAAAATGAATCGTTTCATAATTTTGCCTCCCATATTAGCAGAGACGATCATGAAAAATCGTCTCTGCATTTATTTGTGTTTATCCTTATTATTATTGATTAGCTGTCAAGTCCGAAATCAATCTCCTGTTCCTGATCTTTTGCATCTTTGTTTACAGGTTCTTCAATTACTTCTTCTTCATCAACAACCTCAGAAACATCTTCACTGATTTCCTCAACTATTTCAACAACTTTTTCAGGAACATCCTTAACAACATCTTCTGTCTCATCTGTAAGTTCTTTATCAAGAGGTTGTTCATCTGTTTTAACTGCACTATTATCTTCTAATATTTCATCTCCCGAGAGTTGATCTGGAGTTTCAGAATTTTCTTCGGTTTCTTCATGCTCATCTTCTGCAATAATTCTCGCAATATCATACACTTTATCTTTACCATTGAGTGCAATTAATTTCACACCTTGTGTATTCCTGCCAATAATGGAAATTTTATTAACAGATTGACGAATGATCATGCCTTCTCTTGTAACGATCATCAGATCATCGTTATCTACAACTTCCAAAAGTGATATAAGCTTTCCGTTACGCTCTGTAGTTTTGAGTGTGATAACACCTTTTGAACCACGTTTTGTAACTTTATAACCACTTATCTCTGTTCGCTTCCCATATCCATTCTCACTTATAGATAGGAGTGTTCCTTCTCGTTTTACAACCACCATAGCAACAACTTCGTCATCTTCTCTCAAGCGGATACCACGTACACCCTGTGAATTCCTACCCATCGATCTCGCATCAGTTTCATTAAATCTATTTGCATATCCATTTCTGGTAGCTAGGATTATGTCATTATCACCTTCGGTTATTTTTGCTTCTATCAGTCTATCACCATCCAATAATTTTATAGCAATGATACCATTCACTCGCGGTCTTGAGAACGATTTTAATTCAGATTTCTTAATGGTCCCCTTTTTTGTTACCATTGTTACGTAATACGGATCATCAAAATCTCTTACTGTTACAAATGCTTCTATCTTTTCCTCTCGTTCGAGTTGAAGAAGATTTACTATTGCCTTTCCTCGAGCAAGTCTTCCTAAACTTGGAATTCTATGAACTTTGAGCCAATGGCAGATTCCATGATCTGTAAAGAATAGAATGTAAGCATGTGTTGATGCAACAAAGATGTTTTCTATGAAGTCTTCGTCTTTTAGGTTTGAACCTGATAATCCTTTTCCACCTCTCCCTTGATTCCTGTAAGTTCTTATTGGAAGACGTTTGATATAACCATGACGGGAAATTGTGATAACCATCTCTTCATCAGCTATCATATCTTCAGTTTCGATATCTGCGGAACCTTCTAAGATTGTTGTTCTTCTAAGATCGGCATATTTTTTCTTGATCTCAGCAACTTCTGTTTTGATGATGTCCATCCGAAGTGATCTATCTTCCAGAATACCTTTAAGTTTTTTTACTGTCTTTATTATCTCTTTATATTCTTGTTCAATTTTTTCTCTTTCAAGTCCGGTAAGTTTCTGAAGTCTCATCTCCAAAATGGCTTTTGCCTGGATCTCAGAAAGTTTGAATTGCTCCTGCAGTTTAATGCTTGCTTCCTGAGTATTCTTAGATGCCTTGATAGTTGCAATGATCTCATCGATATTATCCAATGCAATTCTATAGCCTTCTAAGAGATGAAGACGTTCCTCAGCATTTTTAAGTTGAAATTTGGTTCTGCGAACTACAACTTCATGCCGAAAATCAACATAATTAGAAACCATATCTTTCATGTTAATAACCATTGGAATGCCATTCACTAATGCTCTGTTATTAACACTAAAACTTTCTTGCAATTGTGTAAATTTATACAATTTATTCAGAACTGAACTTGCTTCGTAATTTCTTTTCACGATAATTACAAGACGCATTCCCTGGCGACCTGATTCATCACGAATATCACTAATACCTTCAATTCGTTTATCTTTTACAACACTAACGATCTTTTTGATCAACAAACTTTTATTCAGCATATAAGGAATTTCTGTGATCACGATCATTTCAGAACCATTGTTCTTCGTTTCAATGGCAGCCTTACCGCGCATTATTACGCGACCACGACCTGTTTCAAAGTAATCTTTAATTCCTTGTTTCCCAATAATATAACCACCTGTTGGAAAGTCAGGTCCGCTTATAAATTTTAGAAATTCTGCAGGTTCCATTTCAGGATTATCTACATATGCAGTAATGCCGTCACAGATTTCACCAACATTATGCGGAGCCATGTTTGTTGCCATTCCCACAGCAATTCCAGACGAGCCATTAACCATAAGGTTAGGAAATTTAGATGGGAATACAACAGGTTCCTTTCTTGTATCATCATAATTTGTTTTGTAATCTACAGTATCTTTATCAAGATCATCCATGAGGTCAACTGCGGCTTTTTGAAGTCTTGCTTCAGTATAACGCATAGCAGCTGGTGGGTCACCATCTTGAGAACCAAAGTTACCCTGACCATTAACCAGCATATAACGCAGACTCCATTCCTGAGCCATTCTAACTAAAGTTGGATAAATAACCTGTTCACCGTGCGGGTGATAATTACCGGAAGTATCACCAGCGATCTTAGCACATTTTCTATAACCTTTTCCAGGTGCTAAATTAAGTTCGTTCATAGCATAAAGTATTCTTCTCTGTGAAGGTTTCAAGCCATCTCGAACATCAGGTAACGCTCTGGAAACAATTACACTCATTGAATATTCTAGATACGATTTCTTTAGTACATCTTCTATTTCCATTAATTCTATTCTTGATCTATCGTGTATCACATATCCTCCTAAACATCAACCTGGGCATATTGAGCATTCCGCTCAATAAATTCTCTTCTTGGTTCTACGTCATCACCCATCAATATTGTAAACATTCTATCTGCTTCGATGGCATCATCTATCCTTACAGAAATAAGTATCCTTCTTTCCGGATCAAGTGTGGTATCCCAAAGTTGATCTGCATTCATCTCGCCAAGACCCTTGTATCTTTGTATATGCAAGCCACGATCGCCCATTTCTTTCATCAACTCCTCTTTTTCTTTTATTGAGAATGCGTATTTTTTACTTCTTCCTTTTTTTACCAGGAACAGAGGAGGTTTTGCAATATAAATGTGACCATATTCTACCAAAGGACGCATATATCTGAAGAAGAATGTGAGAAGCAAAGTTGCAATATGCTGACCGTCCACATCGGCATCCGCCATAATAATTACTTTGTTGTAGCGTAATTTTGAAATATCAAATTCGTCCCCAATACCTGCACCGAGAGCTAAAATAACCGGTTGGATCTTATCATTATTAAGCACTTTATCAATTCTTGCTTTTTCTGTGTTGAGCATTTTTCCCCAGAGCGGTAAAATCGCCTGGAAAGTTCTATCTCTGCCCATCTTTGCAGAACCACCGGCAGAATCACCCTCAACCAAGAAGATCTCTGTTTGAGATGGATCTTGAATTGAACAGTCTGCTAATTTACCGGGAAGACTTCCGCTTTCCAAGACTGATTTTCTTCTGGTTAATTCCCTGGCTTTACGAGCAGCTTCACGAGATCTGGCACCAAGAATTGCCTTCATCGCAATATGTTTCGCTTCTTTAGGATTTTCTTCAAAGAACTCCATAAGTTTCTCATATACGATAGAGTTTATAATTCCTTCAATTTCGCTGTTCTGAAGTTTTGTTTTGGTTTGACCTTCAAACTGTGGATCACGAAGTTTCACACTAATAATAGCCGTAATTCCTTCACGAATATCTCCACCACCGGGAGAAACTTTTTCATTTTTCAATAGATTTGCATTTTTTATGTAAGTATTAACAGCTCTAGTTAAACCGGATTTAAATCCACTAAGGTGAGTTCCTCCCTCGATTGTATTAATATTGTTTGCGAAACTATTAATAGTTTCCTGAAAACCTTCATTATATTGAATCGCAACTTCGAATGCAGTTTTTTCCTTTTCTCCACTAATATAAATAGGCTCAGGGAAAAGAACTTTCTTATTTTCATTAAGGTATGCTACAAAAGAATTTATCCCACCTTCATAATGAAAATCATGTGTTTTATTCGCCTTTTCATCTGTGAGTGAGATTAGTATCCCATTATTAAGAAATGCCAGTTCCCTCAATCTTGTGGAAAGATAATCAAAAGTAAATGTAGTAGTTTCAAAAATTGTATTATCAGGGATAAAACTAACTTTTGTTCCGGTTTTCTTAGTTTTACCAATAACTTCTACATCAGTTTGCGGAATTCCTTTTGCGTAAACCTGATGATATATCTTACCATCTTTATATATTTCTACTTCCAAACGTTCAGCAAGAGCATTCACTACTGAAACACCTACTCCATGCAGACCACCGGAAACCTTATAGGATTTATCATCAAATTTCCCTCCGGCATGCAACACAGTCATCACAACTTGAACTGCCGGGATTTTTTCTGTTTTGTGCATCTCTACAGGAATTCCTCGCCCATTGTCTATAACTGAAACCCAACCGTTTTCGTGAATTGTTATTCCTATCTTATCACAATACCCGGCAAGAGCTTCATCAATACTATTATCAACTACCTCATAAACCAAATGGTGTAAACCTCTTTCGGTGGTTCCACCAATATACATTGCCGGACGTTTTCGTACGGCTTCAAGACCCTTTAAGACCTTGATATTTCCTGCTGTATATTTCGCATTAGTCATATAAAACCTCTTCCTTTTTTATTAATTTCTTATCTTTATTATTAACTCCATTTCATGAGACTATAACAACATGACGCCAATATGTGTCAACTATTTTGTTTGCATAAAGTTAGCCAATTATATATAAATTCTCAGATATAAAAATAGGGTTTATAAATCCTTGTATTTCAAGAAGTTATAAGCCCTTTAAATATTCCTTTGAGAACTATGTTATATTTTATTTGTTTTTTTGTTATTTTTTAAAAATCTGATAAGCACATGAAGTAGTGTATTGATGCACCTTTATTGTTATTTTATTTCTTAATCTCCCAGAAGATTTTTCCATTTATTATCGTCACCCGAAGAAGTTGTATATTTTCCTAAGCTAACAATAATTTTTACACTACTTTTCTTGGGTATTAACTCATCTGCCATCGGTTGAGAATAAATCACATTTCCCTTTTTTACTTCATCTGAATATCTAAACACTTTTTCACCGAGAGAAAGCCCTGCGTTTTCCAATTTTAGTTTTGCTTCAACGATACTCAAATTATCAAGATAAGGAATTCTTACCATTTCTGGGCCATTACTAAGTACTACGATAACCGTTCTATATTTTTTAGTCATAATACCCGGATTTGGCTTTTGCGATATTATCCTTCCCTTTTCTATGTTATCATCGTGCACAAATTCACTCTGCTCCATATATAATTTCATACTTTTACATGTTTTACGCGCTACTTCATAGTCTTCACCTATTAAAAGTGGAACTTGAACTTCATTACCATGTCCAACTATTATTTTCATAATAATGTCCGTTCCAAAGAAAGCGATTATGAATAATCCTGTTAAAATACCCAATGCTATTAAAATTGATTTCATCTTTATCATTTAAATACTCCTAGATCTTTTTCTTCATTCTGGCTGCAAATGCGCCATCTGAATTATGTATGGATGGTAATGTTGTTAAATAACCATTTTCTGTAAATTCTTTCGGAATAAATTGATCTGCAGATTCAAGTGTGAATTCAGGATTTCTATTCAGAAAGTTCTCAATCTGCTTTTCATTTTCCTCTTTATTTAATGTACAAGTGCTATAAACCATAATACCTCCGGGACGCAAGAATCTCGCTCCGAGATCGAGTGCCTTCTTTTGAAGTTTTAAGAGTTCTTTTATATTCTGATTCTTCTGCCATCTCAATTCTGCTTTCTTCTGAAAAACACCCCAACCTGAACATGGCACATCCAGAAGAACCCTGTCATAAGCAGGAGCAATAGGTCCAAATCTAAAGGCATCATTCGCATGAAGTTTTATATTAGTTATCTGCAATCTTTCAACTGCTCTTTTGAGTTTCTTAATTTTGTTTGGAAATTTATCAACGGCTATCAATTCACCTGTATTACGCATTAATTCTGCAATATAAGTAGCTTTCCCACCTGGTGCGGCAAAAAAATCTATGATGGATTCGTTTTGTGCAGGATTCAATAATTCTACAACCAGAGCGGCAGACACATCCTGAATAGAAAAATACCCTTCTGAGAAGGAAACCTCGTTTAGTACATCTCTTGCTTGATCTGTAATTAAAATGTTCTCTGAAGCATCACTTTCGATAACTATTATCTCGCGTCTTAACAAATAATCCATTAATCTTTTTTTATTTGTAGCACATGTATTTATGCGAATATGTAAATTGGGAGGCTGATTATAATATTTACATAATTTTTCGGTATTTTCTACACCCCAATACTCTATCCATTTCTCAATTATTTCTTTTGGAAATGAATACTGAACAGAGATTCTATCCAGGGTCTCTTTAGGATATTCAATTATCTCTTCACGAAGATACTTCCTTAAGATAGCATTTATAAACTTAGCAATTTTCTCTCCATACAACTTCTTCGCGATGGAAACAGTTTCATTCACCGCAGCATGTTGTGGTATATAATCACAATATATAAGTTGATACAATCCTAGATACAAAAGTACTTTTATTTTAATATTTGTATTTGGAAACTTCTTTGGATCTGTATACAGGGAAGCGATATATTCTAAGTTGACATGCATTTTTATAACACCCTTCACAAGTACATATAACAGATCCGATCTTTCTCCCGCCTGATTGATCTTCTTTGTCATCTGATGGAGTAATTTATCAGAAAATATATTCTTTGAGATAACTTTAAGAATTATCTTATACGCTTCCAGTCTTACATCTATCATATATTTCGTTTTTTATATAATGCCTTAATTGCAGCCTTAGTTATTTCTTCTGAATTTGAAAAATTATTTTCTTTCATCAACTTTGAAATTATTTTTCTAGCATCATAACGTTTATATCCCAATGTGAGAAGAGCTGTTTCTGCATCTTGAATCAGTTCTGAATCGGCACCAGGATAATTTCCATCTAAAGGTATTGAAGTAATATTACCAACCTTATCTTTCAACTCAATAATAAGACGTTCAGCAGATTTTTTCCCAATACCGTGTATTGTAGTGATCAAATCTACATCACCCATTTGAACAGCACGTATCAAATCAGCTATAGAAAGTCCTGAAAGGACTGATAAAGCCAATTTGGGTCCAACTTTGGAAATATTGATCAATTGTCTGAAAAGTAATTTCTCTTCATCAGAGTAAAATCCAAATAGTCTCACCCCGTCAGATTCATTAAATGAATAGTGTACTAAAACTTTTACTTCCTTCCCTGTTTCCGGTAATTTGTCATAGGTACTCAATGGTATGAATAATTCATATCCAACTCCATTGCAGTCAACTACGATCGTGTTGGGATTTTTCTCTGATAATACGCCTTTTAGGTAAGAATACATATTTACCCTCTTTTCTCAAATTCTATTAATTACAGCTATTAATATAAGACAATAATGTCCACATTTATTTAGTATTTAAATTTATTTTTGTTGAATTGACAAAGCGCAATTGCAAGTGCATCTGCTGCATCTTCTGTTTTCGGTTTGGTGCTCATGTTTAAAATTTTCTGAACCATATATGCAACTTGTTCTTTTGATGCATTACCATTTCCAACAACAGATTTTTTTACTTCTCTAGGAGAGAATTCTACTATTTCAATACTATATTGAGCTAGAGCTAATAGGATCACACCTCTGGCATGTCCTAAAGTAAAAGCTGATTTGATATTTTTTCCATAAAATATAGTTTCTACAACAGCAATATCCGGTTTGTATTCAGCAATAATTTTATTCATTCCGGAATGTATCAGAACTAATCTTTCTGCCAATTGTAATTTTGGATTGATTACTATTGTGTCACATCCAGCAGCTACTATTTTTCGTTTTTCAACTTGTAAAATCCCATAGCCTACATTAAGGCTACCAGGATCTATCCCAAGAATAATCAATCTTCAGCTAACCTTTCGAAAACTTCATCTGAGATTTCGAAATTTGCATATACTTTCTGTACATCATCGCAGTCTTCCAAATGATCAATTAATTTTAGCAACTTCTCTGCAACTTCATCAGCCTGAATTGTATTTTGGGGAATTCTAGTAAGTTCGGCCTTTTCTATGTTGTAGCCTGATTCTTCTAATTTTTTAAGAACACTATGAAGATCAGCATAAGCAGTATAAATAATGAAATTCCCTTCTTCAACAATAAAATCTTCTGCTCCGGCATCAAGCGAAGCCATCATTACTTCATCTTCATCAAGATCATTTTCAAGAATCATTATCAGACCCTTTTGATCAAACATATAAGAGACAGATCCATTCTCTGCTAAATTTCCACCATATTTAGAGAAGATATGCCTAACATCTGCAACCGTTCGTTGTTTATTATCGGTAAGAGTTTCCACGATAATCGCAACGCCATTGTGACCATAGCCTTCATAAGTAAAATGATCATAATTAACTCCGTCTAATTCACCGGTTCCTCTTTTAATTGCCTTTTCTATATTTGAATTAGGCATATTTGAACCTTTTGCAGTAGAGACGGCTAATCGTAAACGCGGGTTCATTTCCTGATCACCGCCACCTTCTTTTGCAGCAACAATGATCTCTTTTACTAATTTAGTAAATATTTTACCACGTTTTGCATCCGCAGCACCTTTTTTATGCTTTATAGAACTCCATTTACTGTGTCCGGACATATTGTAAAATCCTCCAAATAAAAAAGACCTGTGGAAATCATTCCTACAGGTCTCATCGATTATTTAATCTTCTTTATTTGCTTCGGCAATTACTTTAGCAGCAATATCACCAGGAACTTTTTCATAATGTGAAAATTCTTGAGTAAATTTTCCACGTCCCTGAGTCAATGATTTAAGTGCAGGATAGTAATTCAGTAATTCGGATAAAGGCATTTCAGCATTTAATATCTGTTTTTTAATCTGCTTTTCCATACCTTGAATTTTGCCTCTTCTGGTAGAGATATCACCCATCACATCACCCATATATTCATCAGGAATGATGATTTGAACTTTGTGAACAGGTTCAAGAAGAATTGGTTTTGCAATTTCAAATGCTTTTTTCAACGCATTCCAGGAAGCAATTTTAAAAGCCATTTCAGATGAATCTACATCATGATAACCACCATCGTATACATCAACACAAAGGTCAACGATTTGATTACCGGAAATGATACCTTTTCCAATTACTTCAACAAGTCCTTTCTCTATAGCCGGGATAAATTTTGTTGGAATTCTACCACCAACAACAGAGTTGACGAATTCAAATCCGCTTCCGCGAGGAAGTGGCTTAACTCTAAAATATACTTCACCAAACTGGCCCTTTCCACCTGATTGCTTCTTGTGTTTATAATGCACATCGGCTGATCCTGAAATTGTTTCTTTATATGGAACCGCAGGTGTTTTTAAATTTGCTTCGATCTTATATCTGGATTTTAATCTTTTCTGAAGAAGGGTAACTTGCTGTTCACCAATACAAGAGATGACATTTTCAGCAGTTTCTTGATTCATCTCAAGATTTAATGTATGGTCTTCATCTAATAATTTATTTAAAGCAGCACCGATCTTATCTTCATCGTGCTGATTAACCGCTTTGATACTCTGCCAGTAAACTGGTGTAGGAAGTTTAATCTCACGGAATTTAAGTTTAGAATTTGTATTGACGATAGTATTAAAACCACGGGCAACCTTCATTTTAACTAATCCACCAATGTCTCCCGCTTTCAATTCATCCGTATCTTTCCTGTTTTTTCCATTAACAAAATACATCGAACCAATTCTATCTTTGCTATTTTTTTCAGGAATATAAACGTCTGATCCACTTGTCATCTTACCTGAAAAAACTCTAACATAAGTAATATCGCCAACATTGGGATCGGAGAATGATTTAAAAACATACGCAAATAGATCTCCCGTCTCGCTAAGTTGGATGATCTTTTCTTTTTTATTTTCGATAACCTGTAATTCATTTCTGTCGGCTGGAGAAGGCAGATACTCAACAATAGCATCCATAAGGTCAATAATTCCAATATCATGAGTTGCTGAGGTTGCAAAAGCTGGCATCAATTTACCTTGAACGATTGCATTCTTTAAACCGGTTGTCATCTCTTCTTTTGTAAGTTTACCAACTTCAAAATATTTTTCAAGAAGTGCATCATCACTTTCCGCAACAGCTTCCATTAATTCTATTTTGCTTTCTTCAACCTGATCTGCCATATCTGCAGGAATATCGATTTCTTTTCCATTTTTAAATGCTTTACCTTGTGCGATATCGACAACACCTTCAAATTTATGCTCACTTCCAATTGGAATTAAGATAGGTGTAGGATTAAAATCAGTATTCTCTCTAATTCTTTCAATTACTTTATTAAAATCTGCACCTTCGTTATCTATTCTATTAATAATAAAACCTTTTACAACAGGTCTGTCTGCTAGTAATTCAATTGATTTTTCAAGGCTAACGTCAAATTCTGAAGCTCCGTTTACTACAAACAAAATTGTTTCCACAGCAATTGAAGCAGATATTTGCTCTGAGCTAAAATCTACAAGACCTGGTGCATCAAGAATATTGATCTTATTTTTTTTCCACATAAGATTTGCAATTCCCAGAGAAACCGAAGACTTTCTTTCAATCTCTTCTGGATTGAAATCCATGACCGTTGTGCCATCCTCGATCTTACCGATTCTGGTTGTCGTTTTCGAGTTGAATAACATTTGTTCAACAAGACTGGTCTTTCCAGCACCAATAGCTCCGACAAGAGCGATGTTTCTAATGGTTTTCATATGTCCTCCGCATTTATATTATATAATAATCTTAAATTTTATATATAACCTTTTTAATTGTTCAAAAAAAAATTATTACTTTTTCTTGTCAACTCTCTACTTTAAAATAATCAATTTACCAATTTTCTCAGTAATTTTATTATTAGATAATTGTTTAGCTTTGATTTTATAGAAATATGTGTTATTGGCAATTTCGTCTCCATCTGCGTCTTTCCCATTCCAAGAGATCTGATTATATCCTGCTGGAGAATTCAATTGTTTTAAGGTTTTAATTTTCCTACCGGTTAGTGTATAAATTGTAATTGTAATATCAGAATCTTCGGTAATTACAAATGTAAAATGCCCGCCATCACTCATTGGGTTTGGATATGGCAACATTTGCTCAATTGAAACCTTCCCTGATCTTTTACACACAAAATCAGTTACTGCAACTGTTGGATTATTAAGGTTATCAAATACAATAAACTGAATTGTATGGTTCCCTTCCGAGAGATCATCAAGCTGCCAAGTGAGTTCACCTTCCGTAGCTGAGCCAATGTCATACATAAATCCATCCGTTACGTCAATAGGTATTAATGATTCGTCAATTATTAATAGAATACAGTGCCCTGATGAGCCAAGAATATTTATTCCATTTTCATCTTCTATATGAGCAATCAATGTAGGACTAGTTGATACAAAGTCACCTGCAATAAAGCTTGGTGAATCTAAGAAAAGCTGAACCTGGGGTGGACCTATGTTTGGTGCATAAACAGGAATACTGCTAAGTTTCATAGGGAGATAGCAGTTCAAAAAATCCGTAGATATGCTGTTATCATAAACATAATTCAATATCCTGCCTTCATCACCAGAGTGAACATCTTCAGGAACAATAAATTGCGCATCATACTCACCATTTATAATATCGATGTTACCATAATAAAATGTGTGTCCGTTACTGGTGTAATTTACTTCATAGTGATATGTTTGTTCTGGTGTAACGAGTGTATTTTCATAAAATTTATTATATTTTGATTCATAAATCCGAGTTTCACCAATTTCATTTATTGTGTTATTATAATCACCACTTAAACTTACTGTTTGCCTTGCTTGAACACTGTCTGGAATTCCGATAATATTTCCACTTGTTAGTGGAGGAAGAACATTAAGAATGGGATCTCCCAGGATATTGAAATATTGACTATTACCAAGACTGGCATTTGAATATAGTTTTGCATCTCTTAAAGCATTTCCGATATTCATACGCTCATCAATTATATTCCTATGAAGATATTTCATTAATATTGTATTTGCATCACCACTACATCTGGCAGTTGCAGCAATTGATGCAATTGAACCACCTCCATCATGGAAAAGGAATTTTTCTGCTATACAATCGATTTCAGTATTATCAAATTTCCCAATTTCACAGGAAGCAGCGAGGTATAGAGGTAAATGTTCCATATTATCAAGCAAATCCATATGTAGCGACGCTCTGAAATAATCTTCATCTCCCATAACATCTTCATTACCATGACCAATAAAATACCAGATCAATCTTCCCTGATTGATCTTATCTAACTGAGCTATTCGCGCTTCTGGTTTATTTTGATATTCATCAAAACCAAATTCTATCCCCAGAACTTTATCCATTATAATGGTATCTGCAACAAAGTCTTCCGTTTGCTGGGCACGAGCTGTATGGTTCAAACCACTGCTTGAGCTCAAGCCTTCCAGTGTATCACCTTTATGTTCATCATCAGCCATTATTAATACTTTATTCCGCCAGAAACCCGGAGTTTGATTTTGAATGTAATCATCAATCCTCTGAAGATAATGCTCCATCATTTCATCATTTTGAGCGGGAATCCTGCCAATAATTAATTCCGGTCTATTATCATCATCGAAATCAACAAATTCATCATCACTGGAAACTGAAGTTGAAACCATAGCAACAATGATCTTATTTTTTTCATTTTGCGGATTCCAATTTTGGATACCGGATCCCATTAAAATCACATATTGCATTTCAGGATTGTTATTAAATTTAGATTCAATGTAATTTTCTAGAGCTTGTGACTCAGGATTTCCACCACCAAATTCATTAAATATTTCGGATTGGCTTTTCATTATGAAATTCATCTCGGGATGAAGATCAGCATAATCCTGAGCATGAGTTTCAAAAACATTGGTCTGGCTTGATGTAAGATAGCCAGGATATATAATAATTCCATTAACTTCTTCTCGATAAGTTTGATTATTAGAAATCATCTTTTTCTCGAAATCATAGATAGAGTTATAGTGTGATAAGTTTGGATTAGCTTCCAATCGTACCGGATTTCCCTGAAAATCCCCACCAAAAGTAAGCCAAAAGGTCATCTCGTTTTGATAATAAGTTCCCATGTCAGGAAATTGTTCACGTTCAAATATTATCTTATCGCCTACATTAAATGAGGTGTCATCATGTATATCGATAAAAATTGGGATTTCCAGAAGTTGAAATTCTGTTTTGTTATTCATCCGTTTCTTAATTAATGCTAACATTCTTATCTGAGACGGTTGACAGAAATCCGGAAATATTTGCAAATCTTCACCGGTTATTTCAAACCATCCAAATTTATCTGTTTTTAATTTATACCAGAAATCCGATTTTTCAAATGGCATTTTTGTGGATGTGATTTTGCTTACTTCTTTCCAATTTTTTGCATAACCATAATTTATAATTAATTTTGAAACAGATATCTCATTTTTTTCTTCGATATAACTTCTATATTTCACATTACCATTAATATGAACCTCAAAATTGATCTTCTTGCATATTGTTATCTCATTAGAGTAGTGATCATAAATTACCGGATAGAATCTTACAGGTACGATATTATTAAATCGGTACTTTGATCTTTCCATGATCTGAATAAATTTATTTTTCTGCGCATTATATAACTCTTGATCAACTTCATAAACATAATCAAACGTTTTACCGGAAGGAATAATTCGCGGTACCGGAGAAAGTTTGCTTTCTAATTTAATAGTTTCCTTTTCTATTGATGTAATTATTACTTCAATATTTCCATTAGGAGGAACTCCAATACAGAATTCCTTATAGGGAAGATCTGGTTTGCCGGGAGTTTGTTGATTTGTAAAACCGCTAAAATAAAGATGTGAAAAGCCATTTTCCTGGTAAATATTGTAACTATCTGTTTTGTAATTAATAAAAACTTGAGATAAAGATTTGGATTCTACATTAAAATTTGCAGATAGTGTTAGTGGGATGATAACCATCAGAAACAAGATTCCTCTTTTCATTTTTCCTCCATTATGAGCATTATTGAAATAAATATATAAAATGTATGTCTAATTTTATTTTTCAAAATTCTTTGTCAATGAAATGAATTTATCCTTCCAGAATAAAAACCAGATTTAATTAATTATTTGACCGTATTTATCAATAAATAAAAAATTGTTTAATGTGTAAAATTTATATCGGGGGATTAAAATATGAATCACATCATTGGTAAAAAAGTAAAACGGGTCGATGCATATGAAAAAGTTACTGGAAAAGCAATTTATGGTGATGACATCAAACTGGTTGATATGCTTCATGCAGCAGTTCGATATACAGATATTCCTGTTGGGAAGATAACAAATATTGATTGCAGTGAAGCAGAAAAAATTCCGGGAGTTGTAAGAATTGCTTTATACAAAGATATTCCGGGTCAAACAAGACTTGGGCCTATCCGTTCTGATCAGTATGCTATTGTAGAAGATGAAGTTTTCTTTTCAGGTGATGTGATTGCTGTGGTTGCTGCAGAAACAAAAGAGAGTGCACTCAAGGCTGCTGACCTGATACATGTGGAATATGAGTCTATCAAAGGTATCTTTGACCCACGGGAAGCAATTAAACCGGAAGCTAGACTTATCCATCCCGAATACAAAAGCAATGTTGTTCTCCATTATCCATTACGGAAGGGAAATATTGAAAAAGGATTTAATGAATCTGATCATGTTATCGAACGAGATTACAGCACAGGATTCCATGAACATGCTTATATCGAGCCTGAAACCGTAACTGCAATTCCGGATCATACTTCTAAAGGTTATAAAATATATGGTTCAATTCAGAATCCATATACTACCCGTAAAGTAGTTGCGCTTTTCATGGGTTTGAACATGAATCAAATCAATATTTTCGGTTCTACTTTGGGTGGCTCTTTTGGTGGAAAAGACGATATAATAAATTACATGGCTTGTCGATGTGCTTTGCTTTCCAAACTCACCGGAAAACCTGTAAAATTAACCTATACCAGAGAGAATTCATTAAAAGAAAGTTATAAAAGACATCCTTATTATATGAAGTATAAAGTTGGTTTCAATAATGATGGAAAACTTAAAGCAATGAAAATAAATATAATTGCTGATAGCGGAGCATATTCATCTCAAACTTTTTTTGTTACATGGCGTTCAGTTGTTCAAGCTACCGGACCTTATGAAATTGAAAATGTTGAAACCGACATAAGAGGAGTTTACACAAATAATACTTATACTGCTGCCTTCCGTGGCTTTGGCTCTCCACAAGTTATTTTTGCACAAGAATCATTAATGGATGAGATTGCTGATATTTGTGAAATTTCTGCACGTGAAGTTAGAAAATTAAACGGCTTTAAACAGGGAAGCACAACTGCAAGTGGTCAAATATTAAATAAGCATACAGTTTCTCTGGATGAAGTTATTGATAAAGCACTGATAAAAGCTGATTATAATAATAAACTTAAAGAATATAAAAAACTGAATGAGCAGAATGGACGTTATAAATATGGAATTGGATTCTCATGTAGTTATCGTGGATGTGCTCTCGGTGCAGAGGGAACAGATGCAACTTCTGCAATCGTTTCAGTTCAGGCAGATGGAAGTATTTATGTACTTGCCGGTTTGAATGAGAACGGGCAGGGAATGCGAACCACATTCTCTCAAGTTACAGCAGAGGTACTTGGAACCGATCTTGAGAAGATAGTTTTCTTAGAACCGCAAACTGCTACAATTACCGATGGTGGTCCTACCGTTGCATCTCGCGGAACAATAATGGGTGGTAATGCTGTGATTATTGCTGCAAAAAAAGTTAAGATGAGAATATTTAACATAATAAAGAAAGATCTGCAAGTAAATAATATTGAAGAAACCATTTGGAAAGATGGAACAATTTCCAGAAAAGAACATATTTCAAATATCAATGCAATAAAATTTGAAGACGCAGCAGAGAAAGCATACTGGGCTGGGGAAAATCTTTCAGCTTATGGCTGGTACAATGCTCCCGATGTTAGCTGGGATGAAGAGACCGGACAAGGCAATGCTTATTTTACTTACGTTTATGGCTCTCATGTTGCAGATATCAGAATTGATACTTCTACCGGAAAGATTGAAGTAAAAAATATTACAGCTGCTCATGATGTTGGAAAAGTTTTGAATAAACTTGGTGCTGAAGGTCAGGTTTATGGCGGTGTAACTCAAGGATTTGGATATGCAGTGATTGAAGATTATAACATTCTGGAAGGAGTTGTAAAATCTGATAATCTTGATAATTATCTTATTCCTACAATTAAAGATATTGGAAATATTAATCCGATCTTAATTGAAAATGAAGATGTAGACGGACCTTTTGGAGCAAAAAGCTTAGGTGAGCCTACATTGGAACTGACTTCTGCTGCCATAAATAACGCACTTAAGTTTGCAACCGGTAAACAATCTTATGAACTCCCATTAACTTTGGAGAAAGTATTCCTGGGGATGAATCTAAAAAAACCATCAAGGCAAAGTCAGATCGCTGCTCATGATTCCTGCAAAACTCATGTCAGAGTTGTTGATAAGCAAACTTTACGCATTACTGATGTTAAGACTATTGTTCCACAAAATCTAAAAGATGCATTGAAGAAACTATCCAAACAGCAGTTGAAAATTCTATCCGGTGGAACTGATATGATAATTGAATTAAGAATGAAAACAGATAAACATTCACTTCTGGATATTTCACATCTTGATGAATTGAAGAATATTAAGGTTACAGAAAATGAAATAAGAATTGGCGGAAGTTGCACATTTACACAGATCATTTCTAATAGTGCCATCCAAAAACATTATCCAATGCTTACACAAGCGTGTTCAACAATTGGATCTTTACAGATAAGGAATAAAGGAACTATTGGTGGAAATATTGTAAACGCTGCTCCCTGTGCAGATTCATATCCACCTCTCATAGCTTATAATGCAAAATTTATTCTCACTTCAAAT
>JAYEKK010000008.1:0-6232 GCA_034660955.1 Candidatus Cloacimonadota bacterium
GTTCAATTTGGAATTCATGCGTAAATAATTTATGAATTGGAATTTGAATACCGGAAAAAGGACAGCATCGTTTGGTCGGGTCTTTACTCAATTCTTCCCAAAGTTTGTATTTTGTTCTATTTGTATAATTATTTTCGATACCGGTTTTTTCCAATTCAAGAGCGATATTTTCATTGTACTTCCTGTTTTTTGCTTGAATTTTTTCGATCTCGGCAACTTTACTTCTACCTAATTTTAATTCTCTCGCTAACTCCAAAACGATCTGCTTTGGTGCACCGTAAGTTTTGCTAAGTTCGTTGATAAGTTTTCGCAATTGGTTAAGGGCAATATGAACTGTAACATTGGGAATTTTGCCATAATATTTTTCAGGATACTTTTTATTTAGTTCTGTTTTGTTGCCAAATAGTGCATCTTTCTCAAAAAGTTCTCCATAATAGGGAAGATCACCTTTATAGTATTTTGGTTCTTTCGGTGCTTCATCAGTCAGCTTGTAACCAGCTTTTCCACATGCTTCAGAATAAATAAAGCCATCTTGCAGGAATGGTAAAAGTTTACAAATTGCTTTTTTGCTGAGGTTACTGATCCTTTTAGAAAGAGAAGCATTTGCAATATTATTAGCATTTTCTTCCGGCAGAGAATATTCTTTTTCAAGCCAACTTACAAGATTTGCTTCGATTTCTTTATTGTTTTCTTCATTCAGAATTTTTGTAACTATTTCATCTTTTTCTGTATCAGTTAGTTCATCCCATTTATCACCAAAATAATTATCTTTTCTCATAATTGCAGAGGTTTCATCACCTTTTAGGTCTTTTCTTTTTTCGCTTTCCAGATTAAAGGTATGATCCTTTACAAATTCTTTTCCCAATTTTCTGCGTAAAGCTTTGAATGTTGCTGTTTTTTGTGTTAACAATGTATGTAAAATTATTGCTCGTTGTTCATCAGTTAGTTTATGGCTTTTTTTATCAAAGTCTAATAATTCCAAATTATTTAGTTCTTGAAAAATACGAAACTTTTGAGCTGTAACATAGGCAAAAGAACAACGGAATTCACCCTCTTCAAATTGGCAACTTCCTTTTTCTTGCGGTTGCAAAGGTCTTTGATAGAAGATAATATTTTCTATATTTGTTTTTATCTCATTTGTTAGTTCGGGATTAAATTTTTGTTGTTTTTCCCAGAGTTGTTCAAATTCATCGAGGTACATTGCACGATCAGGGAAGAGGTTGTAGGATTTGTCACCTTTTTTCACTCTCATTGCTTTACTGTGAACAATTTCTTTTTTAGGTAAATCTTTGTTTAGATTATAAAGATATTCACCAAGAGTTCGTGAATCGGTTTCCTGCAGTTTTTTCATCAATTCTATAATTGCTATTTTCATCACAGAAGTTTCATTATCTTGTGAATCTAATTTCCTGTTGCTTTTAAATCCTCTTCTTTGGTTCAAATGAAAAATAGTTCTACCGAATTCAAATATTTCTAGTTTTTCATCTAAAGCTTTAGCTCGTAGATAATATGGATCGAGATGTTCAAATTCTTTTCTTTTGGAAATGTCTTTTGGCATCAAATTGCTTTCAATCAAATATTTCATCAGATCATTTCTTCGTTGCAAGTATCTGTCTCTATTTCTTCTGATTCCACGAGCTATTCTGCGAGTAACATTTAATGGTTCTTTAGATTTAGCATCTCTTCCATCAGGAAAAATACGGACACCAACTTTTTCTAATTTTAATGGTTCATTGTTATTATCAAGTTCAAATAAGCTCCATCCGAGTGATGTTGCACCGAGGTCAATTCCTAATCGATAATTTTTCATCTTGACTCCTTTTATCTCATTTCCTAAATTTGACAGCGTTTGGTTGAAACATTAATATCTTGAAATTAGAAAATCAGGTTTTGGTGTCAAGTTGTTAACAAGGTTTTAAACCAAAAAATTAGGGTGCAGGCTCCGGCTTGCACTTTTTTTTATTCTGATTGTAACTCGACATTCTGATGTCGAGAAAAATGCACTCACCAGATTGGAATCTGGTTTTACTATATAAAAAAGCCTTCCGGAAAAACCGGTCGGCTTTTAAAAATGGTATCCCGTAGGGGAATTGAACCCCTGATGCAGGAATGAAAATCCTGAGTCCTAACCACTAGACCAACGGGACACATCTATTTTGGTGAGGGTGGACGGATTTGAACCGTCGACTCTCTGCTTAAAAGGCAGATACTCTACCGCTGAGTTACACCCCCGAAAACTCACCTTAAATCCACTAAATACTCAACGAAATGACAAATTAAAAGGGGGCTTTTCTGTGTCAATTTTTTTTATTTCAGGAAAAATATGTTGCATTGTTTATATCTTTTGTGAAAACTTGAACATTCTTTATTTTAAAGGAATCATATAATGGAGGATAAATGAGAAAATCTGTTAAACAAATACATTTCGAAAAAAAAATAATTAGTAGATTAACCGGTAAATCACTGGATGTAATGGAATATATTATTTCTGATAAGGAAATACAAATACTTCAGGATTATGCGAATGTTGTATCGATAAAAAGACTGGGCTACAATGATCATGGTCCGGTACATATGCGCAAAGCAGCTCTTAATGCTATTTTGATGTTTGATCTGTTAGAACAGGCAGAAATAAAATTAAATTTGGAAAAAGAACATATAGGTACATCAGAAGATAGTAAAATAGCAATTCTTGTAGCAGCAATGATACATGATATTGGCATGACAATTTCACGTCAAGGACATGAATTCATGAGTGTTAATCTTGCAATTCCGATCATAGATAGAATTTTAGAGCAATTTTATCATAGTGATATTAGCAAAAAAGTGATAATGAAATCATTGATCATTGAGTGTATTTTCGGGCATATGGCAACTCAGGCAATTCATTCTTTAGAAGCCGGATTGGTGCTCATTGGCGACGGTTGTGATATGGAGCAGGGAAGATCTCGTATTTCTACCATACTTTCCGAGCGACCAAGAGTGGGAGATATACATAGATATTCTTCTACCGGGATCGAAAGAGTAAATATTATCAAGGGTGAAAAGAAACCTATTCAGATCAGGGTTGGCATGTCTGAATCTGTAGGATTTTTTCAGGTGGAGGAGGTACTTTTCCCTAAAATATCATTTAGCCCGGTGAAAAAATATATTGAATTATATGCAGGAATAAAAGGTAAGGAATTAAAAAAATATTTATAAAAAAAGGAGAAAGAAATGAAACTGATTAAATTTGTAGTCATTTTAATTGTACTATTTAGCACTCAGTTATTAGCCAATGAAATAATTGAGATCGAGGACGGACATTATGGAGAAGCATTCTGGGATGGAAACACTTTTGTGCAAAAAACCGTTGATGCTTCTAAACTGGATGAGAACAAAATTTCAGCTTTTGTAGATGGTGAGTGGCAGGAATTTGAACTTATCAATTTACCGGAAATGTTCATGAGCTGGAATATTAAGGAAAGATTTGGCACACTTGAGGGAATTACAAAGGGTGAAATGCCAAAATTAGAAGGACCTCATAATGCTATTGTAGCAACTTACGGATACCGCAGAGAAGATAGCAGATTTAGAGTTAACAATGCGATAAAGGGTTGCGGTTTCCTTCCCAAAAGAGAGAAAATAAAAGAGATAAACCAAATGTTGGCGGAAACAGATACATTACATTTTATGAAAAAGCTGGAGATATTAACTGGAATGTATGATAAGGCCGATTCACTTTTTGACTTAAACAAGCAGATCTCATTGGAGCTTTATGCAAATCCTGAGCGGGGAACACAAACATTTCTGAATCAGATGACAGATCCAACTTCGGTGATGGTATTCATGGCAATTCCTACTTTTAAACTTAAAACAATAGCATATTTATTGCATCCGGAAAATCCTGATCTTAACGATTATGAAAAGGATGTGATTAAATATATTAATAGTATTCACAGCTATTTTCATGGTGAGTTTTCACAAGAATTTATTGCTGTTATTTATAACGTTATAGAAGTTTATAATAGCTCACCCGGTAATAAAAATGGTAGAGGAACTCTTATCGTACCATAATTATTGTTTGTAAAACTGGAGGGAAGAATGAGTCTATCTTTTTCACAAGAGCTTAAAGCTGCTATTCCGGAATATGTTTTTGGGATTAATAGAATAAAGCATATAAATAAAGCATTGTCGGATAATCCTGCTTGGAGAAAGGAATCTTTTACGTTATTAAAAAATCTTCTAGCAAAAATGATATCTATAGATGCCTCTGACTTAGATTTTGGAGGTCTCCGCTCTAAAGGTAAGATCTGGTATCGGGTTTATGGTGATAAAAAGCCCGATCTTGAAGCTGGTGATATTTTTGAAGACGAAGCAATAATTATTGCGCTCAGTATTCTTTCCGGAGATCAAAAAAAACTCTTGATAACTAATAAAAATCTCGATTTTGCTTTATCTGTTGAATTAAATGAAAAAAATCTGCAATACCGCTTCCGTGGAAATGTCTTTTTCGAGAGAAATTACCTGGCAGTTAACTTGCGTGTAATCAAACAAAAATTATTCAGTATGACTGATCTGGGAATTCCTGCTCCAATTGTAAAAAGATTAGATCTACAGCATGAAAAATCCGGATTGTTCCTAATAACCGGAATAACCGGTTCGGGTAAAAGCTCAACTCTAGATGCTGTTATCGATATGAATAATAACAATAATAATTCTCATATAATTATTATTGGAAACCCGATCGAATTTATTCACAAATCCGAGAAAAGCATTGTATCTCACCGTGAAGTTGGAAGTGATGTACGTAGTTTTCAAAGTGGTGCAATTGAAGCTCTGCGTCAGGACCCCGATATTATCGTTGTGGGTGAGATGCGGGATTCAAAAACAATATCTACAGTTTTGGAAGTTACCGATAGTGGACATAAAGTGTTTACAACCCTTCATACAAGTTCAACTATCGATAGCATACACCGGATTATTGCAGAATTTCCTCCAGACGAACAGGAGCGTATTCGATATAGATTGGCAGATGTTCTTAAAGTAGTTATCTCACAGAAGTTAGTTCCTAATAAAAAGAATACTTTAACACTTGCAAAAGAGATATTATCTGTAGATTATTCGATCCAAGCTGCTATAAGAAATGGTAATATTACCGAGTTATACCAGATGCTTACCGAAGGAAAAGCAAGTGGAATGTTCACGATGCAGCAAGACCTTTACAGACTTTTTAAAGCTGGAATTATCTCAATGGAAACAGCAATGAATTACTGCAATAATAAAAAGGTAATGACCAATCTCTTGAAATATTCTACTTAGTTAAGAGGAGTTTTAATTATGGGTTATCAACAAATATTAATGTTAGTTTTAGGAGTTATCATCATTGGGCTGTCCGTTGCTGTAGGGCTTACAATGTTTACCCAGCAGATGACAAATATCAATCGTCAGTCAATTATATCCGACATGAACATCTTTGCCGGAGTTGCCAATGCATATTATAAAAGTCCGGCTAATTATGGTGGTGGGAATAGAATCTGGAATGTAGATGCAATGGGAATGTGGTTTGGTCATAATTATGATGCTGCCAATAATTCGATCTCAAATGATAATGGAACTTACATATTCTCAGTTGAAGGTGATGTATTAACGGTTGTTGGAACCGGAACTCAAATTGGAAATGATGGCAGTGAGAATGTGCAGGCAATATTACGGCTTACAGGTCAAGATGGCGAGATCGTAACTACGATTATTAATTAGAAGTTCTAATTTATTTATAGGAGAGAGATGAACACTCAATATTTTATTCCATTTATGTTTATTGTAGGGTTTTTTTTATTGTACATTGGATTGAAAATTATATTAGGTAAAAAACCGATTGTTATAAACTCAGAATGGCTATTCATAATGATAATAATTATGTATATTCCTTTGTTGATAATTCCAACGATAATTGATTTTCTTAATAGTGAGATTGTTTATTTTGAAACCAGTTTAATATTTGTACTCTTTATTGTATTAGTAGTTTATATGAGACGTATTTTAAATGGTTATCAGTTAATTGGAATTAATGGAGATACTTTTCAACAGTGTTTATCTCATAGTCTTGATAATCTAAACATTAAATACGAAGAAAAGCTTAACAAAATAATTATTACTGATAGTAACTTAACAATTTTATGTTCAATGCAATCATGGGTTGGTCAAGCTCAAATTCAGTTTAAAGGAAATAAAGATAAGGAATTTATTAATT
>JAYEKK010000009.1:0-6187 GCA_034660955.1 Candidatus Cloacimonadota bacterium
ATTAATTTCAATCAGTATGGATCTATGAGTGAGATCGGTGTATTTATCGATGATTTCTCTTTGGGCGAGGGAACTCAGGTAGATGACAATCCCGAGTTTGAACCGGGAGTTTTGTATGCATTCCCGAATCCTGTATTTTCAGGAGGGATCTTAAATATTGCTTTATCACTCTCCGACCAAAATGACTTTTCAGTAAAAATATACAACATCAGAGGTCAATTTGTAAAAGAGATCGAGCAGGGAAACAACAACAATTTGGTCTGCTGGGATTTGAAAGATGAAAACAAAAAGCGAGTCTCATCCGGATTGTATTTTATAAAAGCAAAAAGCGGAGATATAATTTTAACAAAGAAAGTGGTGGTTGTAAAATAATGTTTTGACTGTGCGGAGGGAATCCGGCAGCTGCCGGATCACGACCGTACAAACCGACCAAACCTGAATCGGTACGATTCAGCCAAAATAAACCACCCAGCTACCCGCTGACACGTTTGTTATGCACAGCTAAAAAAGCATTATCAAATATAGAGCTAAAACCCTTATTGATTTCATCTAATTTTATTAAGCTTCAATTTAGGTAAGCTTTCTTCTTTCATCTTTTCCTTATTTATTAGTTCTTTTTGTTTCTTTTTCTCTCGTCGGAAATCACTCCGTTCGTAGTATCTAATTTTCTCTGTAGAGTTTTCTGGAAACATAGAAGCAGGATTTATCTTTATATAAAAGCGAAGAGGAGAACCAATATTATGATAATCTGTAATATTCTCATACTCTGTTGATTCTTGAAAAAGATAGATGGGAAGCTCATTATAGAAATAAGGAATTCGATGATCATTGCTATATGTACACATTCCCTTCACTTTTCTATTTAATCTATATTTAACTTTATATGAACCTTTAGGATTCTCGTTACTGAGAACAAGATCAGGATCCGTTTCAATAATTGAAGCTGCATGTTTATCCCAAGCTAAATATTCCTTCTCCATAACAACATTTTCTTCTGTTACTGACTCTAATTTACCTTGCTTTGTTGTATAAAGGAATTTTGTTGCTAAATCTGCTATTGCTAATTTTAGGTTTTGCTCATTCTTCTCAGTATCTATCTCAAAGTGTATTGTAACAATTATTGTTTCACCAACATCTATATCCTCTTGCGAATATTCGATTTTCGTTTTTACTAATCCATCCCAAAATGTTCTTTCTAGATCAAACGACCTTTCAAAATTCTCCTGAAGTTCATCTCCTGTCATCACAGATGCATTTAATAAACTAAGGGCTACTAATGCTATTTGAATAATTATAATTTTTTTCATCACTCCATTTCCATAAAGTATTTATGTTAATAATCAGTTAATCAATGCTTGAATGATATTATTAATATACTTCTCACTCTTAGGTACATACATTTACCCTTAAAGTAAACTGATTATTAATCTTTGAATACTAATTTTCCCGTTTTCATTTAGCTATTCCTCAAGTTGTGCCTAATGGTTGGACACTGCCACGTTCTTCCTACTTTTCTTCTTGCTTATTGTGGGTGCTTTTGTTAGCAGCATTCTCTTCATTTCAATAACAAACATTTCTTAACTGCTTCAGTTTTACCATTTACATTTAATTTATACAAATAAACACCTGAACTGACCGAATCTCCAAGTTCATTGATACCATTCCAAAGAATTGAATGAGATCCTTTTGCAAATTCATTATGAGCTAAAGTTTTGATTTTCTGCCCTTTGATGTTAAAAATTGTAAGTTCTATTTTAGAATAATTTTGGATAGAAAACTCAATTGTAGTTGAGGGATTGAATGGATTTGGAGAATTTGAAAGTTCCATTTTTGCTGGAATTATTTCGTTTTCAAGTGATGTGTCATTTCCCAGTTTTGCTACAAAAATATCCCACCCACCATTGCTGGGCAGGGAGTACGAGCCGTAGTTAAACGTAGAGGAAAAATCACCTGTTACATAGCAATACCCAAATCCGTCGACAGCAATTCCATACCCTCTATCAAAACTAGATCCACCGGTATGTACTGCCCATAACCAGTCACCGTTTGAGTCCAGTTTGGCTGCAAATGTGTCCGTTGTTGTGTTCCAGCCGTTCAGGGTATAGGGTCCAAAATTCGCTTCACCGAAAAAATAGCCTGAAGCATAGCAATTTCCGTAGTCATCACTGCAAACATCTTGTCCGTAACGTTCTGCTGTTCCATTGGTTTCTGCTGCCCAGAGCCAATTTCCGCTTGAACTTATACTGGCAACATAAGTTCCGCTATATGTCATATTAGTCCCGCCAATATTGGATGGCAATAAATGCTCACCTATTATAAAACTAATTCCATTGGAATCAGTGGAAATTTCATAGCTATAATCATGACTATCATCTCCTTCATTTACTGCCCAGAGCCAGTTGCCGTTGAAATCAAGTTTTGCAACAAAAATGTCATATCCTGACACTGAAAGTAGTTCAATTTCACCAAAATAGCATATATGCGAATTTACTGCGGTGTTAAAATAACCTGTTATGTAAGAGTTTCCACTGTTATCGGTAGAGATTCCCCAGGCATAATCCTCGTCCTCACTTCCGGCTTGAACCGCCCATAGCCAATTACCATTTGTATCCAGTTTAGCAGCAAAAATATCATAATTTCCTAAGCTGGTTAAAGTTGTAGTCCCAAAATCACCGCTGGAGACAATGCCAAAATAACCGGTAATGTAGCATGCCCCGTCATTATCAGTGGCAATGCTGTTACCCCAGCTTGCTCCACATCTTCTAGCCCAAAGCCAATTGCCATCAGAATCAGCTTTTGCGATAAAGACATCATTGTTGTCTATGCTGGTAATAGAAGTAGTACCGAAAGTAGCAGTTCCCCGAAAATTACCGATGATATAACTATTGCCGGCACTGTCGATGGAAATTCCATATCCCCTTTCCGAATCCGTCCCTTCGGCACAAATTGCCCAAAGCCAATTACCGTTATAATCTACCTTGGCTATGAATACATCAACATAACACTGACTGGTTAATTCTATTGAGCCGAAAGTTGCTGTGTTCCGGAACTCGCCTGTAACATAACTGTTGCCAGCACTGTCGGTGGCTAAATCATAACCGCAGTCGTCATACAAACCTCCTGCGTTCTGAGCCCAAATCCATTCAGGTTCTTGAGCAAAGATGTAAACTGTAATAAGAAATAAAGATAAAACTAAAATTGCTTTTTTCATTTTCTCCTCCTATTTATTACTTGATTTGAACTATTCACTAAATATTATTAAGTTGCTGCTAATTTTTGGGCAGCTGCCACGCTCTTCTTGTATTTCTTTCAATATGAATGTGGAGGCTTTTGTTATGAGCATCTTTTATTTCAACAGCAAACATTTCTTAACTGCTTCAGTTTTGCCATTAACATTAAGTTTGTATAGATAAACACCTGAACTGATAGAATTTCCAAAATCATCATCACCATTCCAGATTATTGAATGCTGACCAACAGTGAATTGATCGCTGACAAGAGTTTTAATCTTTTGCCCCTTGATATTATAAATGTATAATTCTATTGTACTTTCTTCAGGGATTGAAAAAGAAATAGTAGTTGTAGGATTGAAGGGATTGGGGTAATTCTTATTGAGTTTTGTAAATAGAGGAATTAAATTATCATCTATACCGACAACAACATTCTGATTTTCATAAACACCCATATCAATTCTTCCACCGTATATTCGAGGATTACCTGCAAGATCATATTCAGGAAGATTTAACCCAGTTGTATCTGGGATACCTGTATTAACACATGGAGATAAATCTTGAAGTGAGAATGGATGTTCTCCGGCTCCAACAAATAATGGGTCTTCATCAATATTTCCCTCTAACCAGTTAATAGTTGCTGCACCATTCTGCAAAATGCAATCCTGTCCGTGTTTTAAGTCATTGTAGGAGAAAGTTAATATATTCTCTTGTCCGTTATTATTACATACAATATAATTATACGATGCATTATTCCATAAAATACAATTTTGAAAAGATAAGTATGAATACCCAGAACTGTAAATTACTGGATTGTATGAAGTATTATTAACAATTGATGTATTAATGAAATCGATTGTTGAATTTAGTGTGTAAATAACATCGATATTATTGTCATTTTCGCTTATCTCGACATTTCTCAAAAGCATTTCGGATTCATAACAAAATATTGCACCACCCGAATCCTCAGCATAATTATTAGAAATTCTAACATTTTCCAAAATTACTTCTGAGTAATAAACAGTCAATCCTCCTCCATGGTCACTTATTCCTGTAGCGGAACCATTTTGAATTGTTAGATTTTTTAACACAATATCTTTGGTATTGTAGAACCTTAATACTGAACTTTGATTTTGAGCATCTAGGATTACTTCATAAGCACTAGAACCAGCTATGGATACATAACTGCTGGCCCGAATTGGAAATATCTCACCATTTGTACTAGAACTATATGTACCTGGTAAAATATGTATAGTGTTTTTATTTAGACTATCTGCCTGTATTTGAGAAAGAGCATATTTAATTGTTTTAAAAGGTTCGGTTGGGGAAGTTCCGGTATTGGAATTATCTCCATCAACCGAGACGTATACATCTTGATTAATTAAACTATCTTGAATGGAATAGAAAAAATCAAAATTTAGACTATCAATTGGAGTTGCATAATAATCAGTTGGAGTTGATACTGAGAAAGTGTCTAATATTACATCAAATGGATAATCATAAGAGAGTGCTAGGTCCGCACCATAACCTCTATTATTAGAGATTTGATTTGAATGAAGATTACATCTATTTTGGTCATCAAATTGAATTGATCCATAGTTTGCACAAAATATACCACCTCCTCTTGAAGTTGCTATATTGTTAACAATATCCACTGATGATAAATAAGGAGTTGCATGAGAACTACAAAAAATCCCTCCTCCTGATTTTGCGGAATTATTTGAAATTTCAACATTTGTTAAAATCGGATTCGCACTCGAACGTAGATACATCCCCCCACCCAAACTATAATCCCCACCAGCATTATTATATGAAATCACAACATTCTCCAAAATTGGTTCTGATGGATCCTCACAATAAAAACCAGCTCCACAAATTCCTGTATTTGATGTAATTGAAACATTACTAATTTGTGGTGATGAACCTTCTTCACAATAAATACCTCCTCCTAAGTCAGCATTATTGTAACTAATAATAGTATTTTCAATAATAGGTGAAGAAGAATAACAATATATCCCACCACCATCATCTGCTGCAGCATTATTTGAAATAATGAGGGAAGATAAAATCGTATCAGCATTATGGCATCTAATTCCACCACCAAATTCGGGAGCATTTCCATTTCTTATTGTGAAACCAACTAATACATCCGGTCCATTATAAAATTCTACAACACTACCATTATTCCCTCCATCAATTATTGTCTGAGAGATATATGATGTATCTTGTGTTGTGAGATAGAGCGATCCAATTGTTAATTGGTCATTATTTATATAAAGATTTTCATAATAAATTCCTGGTTGCACAAGTATTGTATCACCCCAGCAGGAATAGTCTATTGCGTCTTGTATTAATGCAAAATCATCTGGTACAATTATCAGTGACTGATGTTCAATTAGTGTTACATCTGGTAAAGTAGTATCAGAATATAAGTTTTCATATGTATTATAGCCAAGATATCCATATTTTGAATAAGTAATATAATAATAACCTGACTCAATATCAATAGTAAAATATCCATTTGTATTTGTGTATGTTGTATATAATAAGCTATCTGGTGATATCCTTTCAAAATTTAATTCTATTCCAGAATGATCTGTTTGGGCTTCTAAATATGCATTTCCATCAACAGTAATAGCAAAAATAAACTGTGCAATCAGTATTGATATGAGTACCAAAAAAAATCTGATTTTCATTTTATCCTCCAATTCTTTAATTTGCTGCTAACATATGTACGCTGCGTCCAATTTTTTATTGTACATAACTAACCTATAGTTACAGTATATTTGTTGTACAATAACTTTATTCTGGTAATTATTGTACAACTCTCAATATCCCAATTTTATTTCGTTTAAATCAATGTTCAAGTTCAATATCGTTTCCTTTAAAACAATTTAATTAATGCAAAACCGAATTTGGATAAAGTTAAGTTAAGTGTCAATATTAAAAAAGTTGAG
>JAYEKK010000010.1:0-21886 GCA_034660955.1 Candidatus Cloacimonadota bacterium
AGTGTGATGGGAACAAAAAAAACAGTAGTTTTTGTTTCTCTGGTTGTGGTTATGGCAACAATAACGGGTGTAATTTTTGGTGCATTCTCAGGGTGATTATGTTGCTGCGTCACTCTGAGGAGTCTTCTTGCTGATACTTTGAACGAAGAGTTATAGAAAATAATTAATTATTTTCTTAAAAGGGCAACGTGAATAATTCGTCAGGATAACACAAACATTGACCATGCGGATGAGGTCGATAAAAAAATAAGGAGATCGTTTTGCTCTACAAAGCCGACTCTTAGGAGAAAAAGATGAATATTAAAATTTTGGGAACTGGATGTTCAAAATGTAAAGAATTATATGCCAATGTTGAAACTGCATTAAATGAATCACAGATCGAAGCAACCCTGGAAAAATTGGAAGATATCAACAAAATCATTGATTATGGGGTGATGATGACACCAGCATTAGTTATTGATGAAAAAGTTATATCTGTGGGAAAAGCACTTAATCCAAAAAGTATTATAAAACTTATATCATGAAAAATGACTACAGAATAAGTTACTTTTTATTCCCTCGAAATAGGTTTACAAAGCTCTTCTTAATTCTATAATAAAGACTGCTCCACTTGGTTTATTATCTTCAATAGATATAGAGCCTCCGTAACGTTCGATGGTTTGCTTTATAATATGCAGCCCAATCCCCGTATGACCGGCTTTACCATGAAAGAATCCTTCATCAAATATCTTACCTTTTATTTTGTCCGGTATTCCCGTTCCATTATCTATAAAATTTATTTTACACATATTATCTTCTAAAGAAATTTTGACGTCAATTTTGGTAGAGTTGCCATGTTTTATGGAATTAGTAATTAGATTAGTGAATACTGAATCTAAGGCATTATCCGCAAATACTTTACAATTTCCTTGAATATTAAATTTGATCTTAGGGAATTCGGCAATAATATCATTAAGAATTTCTGCTATTTCTAATTCATGCAAATCTTGATTCAGATCTATAAACGACTCATATTTTCTATAGTTATCAATTGTATTTAAACTTTTATCAACTCTTCGTTCTATCTCGTCGATCATTTTTGCATCAGAAGCTCTTCTATATATGTTAATCGCACTTTTGATCACTATAAAATCATTCGCAATATCATGCCGAATAATTTTGTTTAACATTTTTAACCGTTCTCGACTATTTCTAATCTCTTCTCCTGCTCTTTTTTGTTCTGTAATGTCTATTAGAGAGATCAGAACTCTGGAATAATCTTTTTCGTACCCGGGAACTACATTGAATTCAAGAGCCACATTTATTATTTTCCCATCTAAGGTTTTATTTATACATTCACCTTTGTAACGAGTTTCATTTTGTGCAATTGCGCACAATTGTTCAATAAACGACGACAATGACTCTTCCGTGAAGATCGAACCAAGATTCGTGATTAGTTCATTTTTGTTTTTTGTCTTAAAAAGCTCATTGGTCTTTTCGTTTATTTCTAAAATGCTAACCATCTTTGAGCATTTGTTAACTTCATCAAGATGCTTTTCAAAATAGTCTTTAAAATTTTCTATTCCCTTTTTCTTAAGAGCATTCAAATATTCATATACTTTCGAAAAATCCTCTTCCCAAATAGAAACAGGGGATTGTTCAAAAAGGTATTTAAATCTATTTTCACTTTCACGTAATGCCAGTTCAGATTTTTTCCTTGCAGTAATATCTCTGGCTACTGCCTGATAGCCAATAATTTTATTTTTTTCAAACAATAGCTGAACATTTTGTCCAAGCCATACAAGAGATCCACTTTTAGTTTTCACGGGAAATTCTTTATAAGTATTTTTTATTTTATTTGTAAATTGAGTTCTAAAAAACCTTTTAATCTCATGATAATAATCCGGATGGACTATTTCGAGATATTTTTTTCCAATTAAATCTTTCTTAGTATAACTTCCCATTTTTAATGTAACTGGATTAACATAAGTTATATAACCTTTAACATCTAACTGGTAAATGATATCATTCGCATTTTCTACAAGTTGTTTGAAACGTTTCTCACTTTCCTTTAATGCCTGTTCTGCTTGCTTACGCTCGGTGATATCACGCCAAACAGTGTGAATAATTTGATTTTTTTCATCGGAAGAGATAGCGGTCAACAATACTTCAACGGGGAAAATCTCTCCATCAGATTTCTTATGATCCCACTCAAAGCGGTGGCTGCCATTTTTTAAAGCAATTTTCATCATTTCGTTTGCTTTAATAAAAGACATTTTACCATCCGGTTGTTTTTTTGGTGATAATTCTGCAGGGGATATATTTAAAAATTCATTTTTACTATTATAACGAAGCATTTTAATTGTAGCTTGATTACAATCCACAAATTTACCATTATGAATAATTAATAGAGCATCTTTTGATTTTTCAAAAAGATCTCTATATTTTTTTTCACTTTTCCTTAAAGCTTCCTCTGCTTGTCTACGTTCGGTAATTTCGTGAGCAATAAAAAGAATTGTATTTTTTGTTTTTGGTGTTATCCTCGCTTCAAACCAAATAATTTTATTTCTTATTTCCAAAGGATATTCTATAGAAACTATTTTGACTTTATCTAAAGATTTTTGAATGGCTGAAAGAAATTTATCCGCTTCTTTTGGTGGAAAAATTTCATGTAGGGTTTTTCCCAACATTTCAGTTGAAAGTCGATAAAGAAGATCGGGCATCGTTGGTGCAATATTGATATATTTTCCATCATAATCTATTTCCAGCACTATATCTGTCATCGCATTAAAAAGTGTTCGTAAGTCATTCTCTTTTTTTTGTAGTGCGTCTTCTATTTTCTTTCGTTCAGTAATATCTACAACAATTCCGTCATAGAATTGGACATTACCATTTTCATCTTTTATGGCTTCGGCAGAAATAGAACCTAAAAATTTTGTTCCGTCTACTTTCTTTAGTTGTAATTCTTCATTTTTAACAAATCCCCTTTTAAGCATTCCATTATTAAACCTCTTTCTTTCTTGCGAATGAAGATAGAGTTCAGAAACATTATAAGCTAAAAATTCTTTTTTATCTTTAAAGCCAAACATTTTTACTATCGCCGGATTTGCTTCAATGAATTTCCCTTTTGCACCAACTGTATTTCTATAAAGACCAACATTAATATTTTCAGTTAATGTCCTGAATTTCTCTTCAGATTCCTCAAGAACTTTTTCTGCCTTTCTGTGTTCTGTAATATCCGATATATAAAGTACAAAACCAGTAATTTTATTCTTATCAAGTATTGGATCTACATCTACATTAAACTTTCTATCATCTTTATCAACTGTGAGAGATTCTCTTTTCTTTGATCTCTTTGATCTTAAAAAGGGGCAGTTTTTCAGTTTCTTGGTTCTACCAAAAATAATTTTGGAGCAATGTGAACCAATAATTTGAGAGTTAGTTTTATTTACTAATTTCTTAAACACCTCATTACACTCTTTTATAAAACCATCTGTATCTAATAAGGCAATTGAATCTTTAATTGAATTAAAAACATGTTTCCAATTTAGTGAGTTATTATCTTTAATAACAAATACTCCTACCCTAATGTCACCATCATACTATAGGGAAATTTCTAAACCAATATAATTTTAGTCTGTACATTCACTGATTAACAGAATGTTTAAGTTTTTCTTAGTATCTTTTTCGTACAACATAATTCAGATGTCATAATTGAAATTAAAATTACTAATGTCAAAGGATTTATTAAGATTATAGTTTAAGCTTTATGTTTTATACTCTTTATATTTTAGGAATGTTAAGAACTTTTCTTAAGCCTATTATAAAGGCTACTCCTTTTGGTTTATTATCTTCAACATAGATGTGCCCACCGTAACGCTCAATTGTTTTTTTAACTATATGTAATCCAATTCCGGTATGCCCAGATTTGCCATGATAAAATCCTTCATTGAATATCATAAATTTAATTTCATCCGGTATTCCCACTCCATTATCCATAAACCTGATTTCACATAAGTTCTCTTTTGAAGATATTATTATATCTATTTGAGAAGCCTTGCCATGTTTTATTGAATTTGAGATCAGGTTTGCAAAAACAGGGTATAGTCCTTCATCTGCAAACACTTGGCATTCTCCCTCTACGCTAAATTTGATCTTAGGAAAATCGGTTATTATGTTTTTGATCTTTTCAGCTATTTCAATTTCATCCAAATCTGCATTTGAATTTATAAACGCCTCGTATTTCCTGTAATTATCTATTGTTTTCAGGCTCTTATCAACCCTGCTTTCTATTTCTTCTATCATTTTTGGATCTGGTGTTTTTTTAAAGATATTAATAGCACTTTGGATAACCATAAAATCATTGGAGAGATCATGGCGAATAATTTTATTCAACATTGTTAAGCGTTCACGACCAAGTGTGATTTCTTCTTCTGCAATTTTTCGATCAGTGATATCAATATCAATGCAGAACATCTCTTTTTCACCTTTTGTTTTTTCTATCATTACATGGCTGGAAAATACATGAACAAGAGAATTATCTTTTTTCATAAGGATTAATTCACCATTTGGTATATGGATATTCTTCTCATACCAATTATTAATCATTGATATTACATCTTCTCTCATTTCCGGTGGAATGATAAGATCTTCAAGTTTTTTATTTATAGCTTCTTTCTGTGAATAACCATATAGTTTCTCACTTGCTTTATTCCAGAATGTTACCTTCCTGTCTTTATCATAACCCTGAACAGCAATATTAGAAATATTGGAAAAGATAGATCTAAATCTCTTTTCACTTGCCTTTAACTTTTCTTCTGCTTTCTTACGCTCTGTTATATCATGGTCTAAACCTCTATAACCAACCAATTTATTTTTTGAATTGTAAATTGGAATTGCTGCACTTTCTGTATAGACCAATGAGCCATTTTTGTGTTGGAATCGACCTGAAAAATTTTTCCATCCCTTGCCGGAAGCCAATGAATTTTTCAACAATTTCAAGTGTTTCGGTGTTTTAGTGATATCCAGCCATAATTCAGAAACATGGCGTCCAATGACATCCTCTACCTTATATCCTAAAATAGATTCAACAGCAGGGTTTGAATAGGTATGGACTCCATCTATATCCATTTCCCATACCCAGTCATTCAAAGATGTAACAAAAGAATGGTAATATTCTTTTTCCTTTTTTATTTCTTTTGTTCTTTCATTCACTAATTCTTCAAGCTGATGGCGATGTTTATTTAATTCTTCTTCAATTCTTTTACGCTTAGTTATATCTCTTACTGTCGCTTGCAGTAATTGTTTATCTTTCAATTTAATTCTTGTTAATAAAACTGTAGCAGGAAAATCTTCACCGTTAATTCTATTGTGAGTCCATTCGAAGAAATTTGAACCTGTTTTCATTGCCTTTTGTATCATCTTCTTTGCTTTATCGGAAGATAACTGTCCATCCGGTTGATATTGTGGTGATAATTCCCAGGGCTCTTTAGAGATAAATTCTTTTTCATTTTTAGCATGAAACATTTTAATTGAGGCTTGATTTCCAGCAGTAAATAACCAGTTGGGAGGGGCAAGCATCATAATTGCATCTCTTGATGTTTCATACAATATTCTGAATTTTTCTTCACTTACATTCAGTGCATTTTCCGCCAATTTATGATCGATCCCAGATTTTTCCAGTCTACCAATTTTAGTTGATAAAAGTTCTATCTCCCCTAAGAGTTGTTTTTTGCTCTTATCAAAATTATTCATATTTTATCTCCTGCTAATTAGTAACCCGCAACTAATTTTCATGTTAAAAGAAAATTTCTCGTAAAAAATTTGTATTCATATTCGGCATTTACCAAGATGTCTCTGTTTAATGAAAGAAATCTTCCTCGAACAGCTATGTTCAATAATCAAATTAAAATTTCTTATGTCAAAGTATTTATATGATAACTTGGTTTATGTTAATCTAGTTCAATCCTGAACTGTTTATCAACTGTTAGAGTATCAATATTTATATATGAAGTATCATCAATAACATCATTTTCAAATTCAATAACAAATGAGTATGAGACTGAGTCATAATCAGAAGTGGCTTTCAATCTGCTCCAGGCAGAATCACCCACAATTATTGGCTGATCAATAATAGAAATAAGGGTATTGGAATCATCAGTAAAATAAGTCAGATTGATTACGTTTTCTGTAGAATTATTTATCAGTTTTACGCCGGCATGGGTTGGATCGCAATAAATTTTAAGTGTTTCTTTGGGTATAACCTGTAGGGTGGTTTCAGTAAAATACTCCTCGATTGGAATTCCATTGATCGCATCCTGCATCATAAATGTTTCACCTTCCAGATGCAGATCAACGTTTACATAATCTTCGCTGTAAAATAGAACCTGCTTACCCGTATCAACACTAATTGTCATTTCGGGATTAGAAGTTTCCGAGCCCTCTAAGGTATAATCATTTCCTTTGATCGTAAAATATAGACTGTGGTTTGTGCGGTTGATTATTTTTATATCACCTTCTGTTGAACAACCCGCTAGTATAATGATCAATAATAATGGAACTACAAATTTCTTCATGAATTCTCCTATGTACTGTGATCACCTTGATGCTGATTCTATCAATTTGACAGATCAAGTTACTTTCTATTGTGCGATCTGTCAGGTAGAATTATTTCATTATAACGAGTTGATATTGATCCTTTGATTCTTCCTCAAAAGAACAACGTGCAAGACTCGTCAGAATGACGTTTTTCTTATTTATTCATTTCCCTTTCAATTTTCTGTATCTTTGCCTGCCATGACGTAGCTTTAGCGAAGACTGGTGTCTCTGTGTTAAATATCTTCACTTCAAATTATAAAATACATCTTTCCCAATAAATTTTGCAGATTCTCCCAGCTCTTCTTCAATGCGCAATAATTGATTATATTTTGCAATTCTTTCGCTGCGGCAGATCGAACCCGTTTTAATTTGTCCTGAATTTACTGCAACTGCCAGATCAGCAATGATTGTATCAGAAGTCTCACCGCTCCTGTGTGAGATCACAGTTGTATAGTTATTTGTTTTTGCCAGTTCAATTGTATCCAGTGTTTCTGTAAGCGTTCCTATTTGATTAAGTTTTATTAGAATGGAATTAGCGGCATTTTCTTCAATACCTGTTTGTAATCTTTCCACATTTGTAACAAAAAGATCATCACCCATTATCTGGATTCTATCACCCAATTTTTCTTTCATTAACTTAAATCCCTTCCAGTCATCTTCTGCAAGACCATCTTCGATAGAAACTATAGGATATTTATCTACAAGTTTTACATAATAATCTACCATTTCTTTTGAGGATAAGGCAACATTTTCTGCTGTGAGATGATATTTACCGTTCTTATAGAACTCGCTTGCTGCAGGGTCAAGCGCAATAGAGATATCTATTCCGGGTCTGTAATCAGCAAGTTCAATTGCCTTAACGATTATCTGCAGTGCTTCTTCATTTGATTTCAAGTTCGGAGCAAATCCGCCTTCGTCACCAACACCGGTAGCATATCCTTGTTTTTGTAAATATTTCTTTAATGTGTGGAATACTTCCGCATTCATTTGCAAAGCTTCCCTGAATGTTTTAGCTCCTAAGGGCATAATCATAAATTCCTGTAAATCTACAGTATTATCAGCATGCTGCCCGCCATTAAGAATATTAGACATTGGAACAGGAAGTAGTTTGGCATTCGATCCACCAATATAGCGATAGAGAGGCATTCCCTGTTCTTCTGCTGCTGCTCTGGCACATGCTAACGAAACACCAAGAATAGCATTTGCACCGAGCTTTTGTTTATTTGGGGTTCCATCAAGAGCTATCATGGTATTATCTATCTCTGTCTGATTGGAAACTTCCATACCAATAAGTTCTGGAGCAATTATCTGATTTACATTTTCCACAGCTTTTAATACACCTTTTCCAAGATAACGAGTAGTATCTCCATCCCTAAGTTCAACTGCTTCGTGTTCACCTGTAGATGCTCCACTGGGGACAGCTGCCCTTCCCCTAATTCCATTTTCCAGATAAACATCAACCTCAACCGTAGGATTCCCCCTGGAATCGAGAATTTCCCTTCCGTAAATTGCATAAATTTCTGACATATCTATACTCCTTCTTAAATAATAAACAATATAGGGAACAAGTCGCCCTATTCCCTATATTCTGTCAAACTTATAAACTCTATGTTTTTTATATGATCAGCTATTAAATATTTTCTCCAATGATTTTACAGAGCCCAACATTGCAGATGCTTCATAAGGAACAACAACTGTTTTATCATTATTCTGTACGATCTGGCTAAACGCCTTGATATATTTTACCGCTAATAAATATTGAGCAGGATCGGTTCCTGTTTTTTCTACTGCCGAAGCGACCTTACCAATTGCTTTTGCCTCTGCTTCTGCCACCAGATACTTGGCTTTTGCCTCACCTTCGGCACGGGCAATTTCAGCCTCTTTTTCACCTTCAGCAACCAATATTTTAGAACGTTTTTCACCTTCTGCTGTAAGAATCTTGGCACGACGATCACGTTCTGCCCGCATCTGTTTTTCCATCGCCATTTTAATTTCCTGCGGAGGATTTATATCCTGGAGTTCCACACGGTTAACCTTAACTCCCCATTTATCGGTTGCTTCATCCAAAATAAGACGCAATTTGGTATTTATAGTATCTCTTGAAGTAAGTGTTTTATCAAGCTCCATTTCACCTATCACATTACGAAGAGTTGTTTGGGTAAGCTTTTCTATAGCATTAGGAAGATTATTAATTTCGTAAGTTGCCTTTTTGGGATCGGTTACTTGAAAATATAAAAGCGCATCTATCTCGATGGATACATTATCGCTAGTAATTACGTTCTGACGTGGAAAATCATAAACTGTCTCACGCAGGTCTATTCTGCTTTGAGATTTTATCTGAACGTATTTATTTCCCTTCATATCTGTCCTGGAGTATCGCCAGTTAATATTACGCGGCTTATCTATTATCGGCCAGAGAATGTTTAATCCACTTTCGAGTGTTCTGCTGTATTTACCCAATCTTTCAATGATCATTACTTCTGCTTGTTTTACAATTACCAATCCTTTCGAGATCAATATTATTATCAAAACGGCAAAGATGATTATTACAATTGTCATTTTCCCTCCTTGTTATGGCATTAAATAACTAATTAATTATTCTTCAATTATAGTTACAATTACTTTATTCCCCTCGATGTCATTAACTGTAACTAGTGCATCTTTTTTTATTTCTTTATTGTCTTTGGAAACAGCTGCCCATTCTTCACCACCGATTTTCACATAACCTTTTTCATTGGCAGGGATTTTTTGTATTACCTTTCCGGTTTTACCTACTAGAGCTTTTACATTGGTCTCTTCATAATCGGCTGAAATAAGCTTCTTACTGAACTTTCTGCTTAGTATAAAAACAATAAGTGTAATTACTGCAAAAGTAAGAACTTGAAATACGATTGACGGAATAATAAGAGCAGCAAGTCCTGTAAGTATAGCCCCTACACCAAAACTCAAAAACAGAAATCCGGGCGTGAATATTTCAATGATAATACAAATTATTCCAATTGCTACCCAAATGATCCATGGATCAAACCATAGTTCCATAAAATACCCCCAATGTTCTTTATTCGTCTTTTTCTTTTTTGATTACATTACCATCTTTATCTTTATAGATTCTCTTTGTTTTTCTTCCGTATCCCTTATAATTATAACGATAACTTGAGTTAGAACTTCTTGAAGTTCTGATTCCCAATATTAGCATTAATTTATGCATTAGTACAAAAATATAATAACTGATGATCAACCCCATAATCAACAGAATTAAACTGGCTATTGTTGTTAAAAGAAAAACACTAATGCTGTTGTGAAAAGCCTTGCCTCCATTAATATTCTTAACTGCGGAAAGCATAATAATATCAAATTCGGCATTGTGTCTTTGAATGTCCTCCTGAATACTTAAACTATCTATCTTTGTCTGAATAACATCAAGTTGTTTTCTAAAGCTCTGTATCCTATCCGGAGAAACACTATCATTAATTAGGTTTTGAATCCGTTTTTTTGCGATTTGGTTATTGTTAAGGTTTTCTTTGAGGTCTGTGCTTATCTTAACCATTCCGGCTCTTTGAATGTTTTCATTACTTAAACCAATAACATTTTTTAAATTAGTTAATGCTTCGTCAGATATTTCTGTAGGAATTTCCAATACGGTTAGATTATAATTAGCTTTTATTTCTGAATACAAGGTAATTGTGTTTTTTGTTTTGCTGATCTCAGAAAGAGAAGTATTTATCTCTGTTAGATCTTCCACCTGATATTCAAATTTTATTTTATTGTTATTGAACGAATTCTCAAAGATATCATTGGCTGTGCTCAAGTCAATTTTGACATCAGCCTGTACAAATATTTTATCCAAATTTGATCTTTTAATTCCTAAATATAGTGAGAGTAAAATAGTAAATACGACCAAAAACAGCTTCATTTCTTTTCTTATCCTAAACATTAGCGCCCCTCTATTTCTTATTTATTAGTTCTGCTGCATGCTGTAAAGCCAACTCAGTATCAGAGCCGGAAAGCATCCTGGCAATTTCAACTCGTCTCTCATTTTCGTCCAGTATTTTAACTTTAACTTCAGAACTTTTACTGCCGCTTATCTTTTCAATGGAAAAATGACGGTCACTATAAGATGCGATCTGTGGTAAGTGACTGATGCATATAACCTGGTGATATTTGCCAATATCATGAATGAATTCTGCCAGAAGTTCCGATGTTTTTCCACCAATTCCTGAATCTATTTCATCAAATATTATGGTTCTCTTATCAAGTCTATCAGAAAGGATCTTCTTTATTGCCAACAAGAATCTGGAAAGTTCTCCGCCTGAAGCAGCTATTCTGAATGGTTGAAGTTTTACGCCTTTATTGGCAGAGAAAAATATATCAACCGCATCCTTTCCTGTTTCGTTTAATCCACTCAATCTTTCAAAAGTTCCTACTGAATTTTCAAGTTCGTTAAATTTGAATTCAATTCCCGCATCGGGAATTGCCAATTTATTAATGTTTGTAACGATATCTTTTTCAAAATTAACTGCAGCATTTTTTCTTTTTACAGAAAGCTCTTTGGCAAGTTTATTAATTTCGTTAAGATCAACCAATATCTCATCATTTAATTCGGCAATTTCTTCTTTGCCCGAAGAGTAAGAATTAATCTGCTGCTGTATGCTGTTGCGATATTCCAGAATTCCTTCCATATTCTGCTTATATTTCACGCTGAGGTTGTTGAGTAATGTTAAACGACTTTGGATGTATTCCAATCGAGATGAGTCCACCTCGATGATATTTTGAACTTCTCTGATGCTGCTGATGGAATTATCAAGATTCGCTGAGGCATCTTGAAGAAAATTTACTGCTTCTTCAATATTTTTGTTATCACCTTTAAATCTAGCAAGCTGGGAAATATATGAACTTATAGCATCGTAAACTGAGTTTTCTTTTTCATAAATTTCCTGCTCCAGCAGGGTTGCAATATTCAAAATATCCTCAGCATTCGTAAGCAGGTTCAATTCAGCTTGTAATTTCGCATCTTCTCCTATTGCGGGATCGATTTTCTCAATTTCATCTATCTGATATCGATACAGTTTTATCTTTTCAGCAAGCTCACTCTCACTATTCTGCAGCTTTTTAAGTTTTTTTATTTTACTTTCTGTCTCTTTATATTTGGAAGTAAACTGCTCTCTTCTTTGAGTTAGTTTTCCGTAAATATCCAGTACTTCCAATTGGAAATCAGTATCAAAAAGCTTTTGCTGATCACGCTGAGAATGAAAATCTATGAGTAAGGTTCGGAATTCTTTTATAATATTTTTAGAGACTCTGCGACCATTTATAAAGCTTTTACTTCTAAGGTTAGTACCTATCTCTTTAGCAAAGAATGCTTCACCTTCCGAAATATCTATATCGTAGTTATCAAAAAGTTCAATAAGTTTTCTGTTTTCAATATCAATATCAAAAACCGCTTCCAGTTTTGACGACAAAGAATCATCAAGCAGTATTCCGGAGTGAATATCGCTTCCAAGAATGATATTTATAGCACCGACAATAATGGATTTTCCTGCACCAGTTTCGCCGGTAAGAACCTGAAGTCCGTTCTCAAATTCAAGGTTAAGGTTTTCTACAATTATGAAATTTTCTACACTTAAACTTTTTATCATCTCTTTCCCATGTGCATTTTTTTTCTGAGAATTTGATAAAATGTTTTATTTGTTAGCTTAATAAAACTGATCTTTTTATTTGAAGCAGTTACTATTATTTCGTCATTATCAATAAGGTTTTGGCTATTCTTTCCATCAAGCTGCAATATGCACTCGCTCCCATTTGTTTGCAGTTTAAAACTTAATCTGTCTTCAGAAGCAAAAACCATGGGACGCACACTTAGCACATGCGGATTTAGAGGAGTTACCACAAACGCATCCATCACAGGAGATAAAATAGGACCACCGGCAGATAATGAATATGCCGTCGACCCTGTTGGAGTTGAAATAATAAGACCATCACATCTGGTTTCCACAACCAAACGCTTATTCGAATAGAATATAATATCGATAAGTCTAGGTTCTTTCCCTTTATAGATTACCGCATCATTTAGGGCTGAAGAAGTAAATACTATCTTATTGTTCCTTTTTACAACTGTTTTAAGCAGCATTCGCTGTTGAACTTTAAACTTATTTTTTTTTAGATCATCTATCGATTTTTCTAGTTCGGAAAGTGAGCTTTCTGATAAGAACCCAAGTTTTCCGAGATTTATCCCCATTAATGGGATATTATATTCAAGTGATATTTTGCTTGCTCTGAGGAAGGTGCCGTCACCGCCAAAAGATAGAATGCAATCAAGTTTATTTTTTTCGATGCATTTAATAAAATCCGGAAATAATTCATCTTGTTGCGGAAACTTGAAAAAGTGAAGATCTTTATTGTTATAAAATTGTCTGAGCAGATCGAAAATTGGTTTTGTGGTTTTATAGTTCGGATTAAAAAAGATCCCAAAATTTTGCATAACTCATCTCCTTATAGCGATTCCAATATTTAGGATTCCAAAAACAATCAATGTCTGTCTTTCTGAGGAAATCTTCGAAGTAATTTCTAACGAAGAATCTCGTTATAAACAAAGACCCTTCCAAAGAACAATTCCGAAAGCTTTCGGAATCAGGATGACAAAAACATCATATTATTCTGAACTCAACGATTCTAAAATACGCAGATAAGATTCATATCTTTCTACCGGATATGAACCGTTTTCCACAGCTTTTTTTACACCGCATTTTATCTCGTGGGAATGGGAACAATTATCAAATTTACAATTTTTTGTTAAGGCTGATAATCCCGGAAATATTCCCTTTAGCTTTTCTTTATCTTTCCGATGCAAACCAAATGTTTTAATGCCGGGTGTGTCAACCAAATAACCACCAAAATCCCATTCTAATAATCTGCTGCGTGTAGTTGTGTGAACTCCCTTTCTGTGATAATCGCTGATTTCAGCTGTTCTTAATTTCAGATTCGGTTGCAGTATATTTATCAAAGATGATTTCCCCGCTCCGGAATGACCAGAGAAAACACTGTCTTTATCTTTCAATAATTCTTTTAGTTCTGTTATGCCTTCACCTGTTTCTACTGAAGTATTAATTACTTTGAATCCGAGTTTTTCGTAAAATATACCGGTTTGTCTTACATCGGTCAAAGATTCTGCCAGGTCGATCTTATTTATGCAGATAACAGGAGTAATATTATTGATTTTGGCTGCGCAGATGTATCTATCTATCAAGCTCAAATTAAGCTGCGGGTCTTTGTAGGAAGATGTGATTATTACCTGATCAATATTCGATGCAATGATAATTTCTATTTGGAAATCGTTATCGGAAAACCTGGAAAGCGTGTTAGCTCTGTCAACAATTTCTTCGATACGAGGATCTCCCGAAACATCAATATTCACATAATCTCCGGCAGCAACAATACTTTTGGTTTCAAAATTAACCTGCTTAAATCTTCCGCCTAAAGTACAAATAAGTTCTTTATCACCAATCTTTACAATACATTTATAATTTGATCTTACTTCTAATATTCTGCCACGTTTTAATTTAAGATTACGTTTACTACTGATTTTTCCCTTTTCGATCAGTTTTTTTTCGGCGCGTTTCTCTTCTGATATTTCATCATCAGTGAAGTGATCAATGTTAGTTAATTCAACATTGGAAATCTTGATATTCTTACGTTTGAATTTTTTTTTATCTCTTTTCTTGTTCATGCTTTTATCAATGCACTCAAGGCTGACTCAATTTGCTCGGTGAGAACTCTTGTATTCACGCAGGGACCTTCAGGTCTTAAGTTCAAAACGCCATAAACCGGTATGGGAAATACTTCACGTAATCCGTCTACCAAATCTCGTTCACAGGCAACGGCAATAATGAACTTCGGTCTATTTTCGATTATGATCTTCCTTGCTAAAGTTCCACCGGTAGCTATTGCCATTTTTATTTTATATTTTTCTGATATTTCGCACAGTTTTGCAATATCGCATTTCCCGCATTTTATACATTTCGTCACATCTGTGGTTATTCTTATGTCGCAATCTATATGCTGCAGACAATGTGGCAATAATATCAATAAATCCGACGGATCAAATTGTTTTTTTATAGCATTTATAAAAGAGTTATTCACGCTTACAAAAGATTCTCTGATCTTTTCTCTCGAGATGCCAAGCAACCTTCCCAGCAATAATGTAACAGGATAAACTATTCTGATGTATGCCCTGATCGCAAATTTAGCAACTAACAAATTGGTTTCTGTATAACTAATAATTAAAACCAAACTTGTACCTAAAGCCAGAATAAAGAAAAAAACTCTGAGGGCAGTGAGTGATAAACCAGCTAAAACAATACTGATCTCATGCAGTCGGGGAGAGACAAACCACCACAAAAGTGTAGTTACAATCATCATTAGAATTAGTGTAATCGTAGATAAAATAAGAAAAAGATTTTTACCTTTTGTGTTTATCTTAAAATCCATTTTCAAATCTTTCCTCTGTTCCTATTCTGGCACCCAAACTAAAAGCATGAGCGGTCATGATATTCTTTCCTGCCGGCTGCACTTTTGTAAGCAGAATATTTTTATCTTTTGTTGCGACAATAATTCCATTTTTACTTATATCAATAATACTTCCCGGAACTTCTTTTGACATAGTTTCTAGAATTTCAACTTTAATTATTTTAATTCTCTTATCTCGGAAGGAAGATGTGATACCGGGTATTTCTGCCAGGCCACCCACTCTGTTTCTAATATTTTTCGCAGTATCCTTCCAATTAATGAGGAAATCATTCTTTAATAATTTATGACTGAAAGTAGCTTTTGTATGATCTTGTCTATTTGCAATTAATCCATTTTTCTCAATATCTTGCAGAACATTTAGTATATCTTTAGCTCCACTTTCTGATAATTTTTTATTAAGCGAGGTATAGCAATCGTTTTTTGTTATTTCAATTTCATTTTGGGAAATAATGGGTCCGGCATCCATCTTGGCAACAATTTTAAAGATAGTATTTCCGGTAATTATATCACCATTAAAAAGCGCATAATTAATTGGAGCAGAACCTCTGTATTTTGGTAATAATGAGGGATGCAAATTGATACACCCAAAAGTGGGCAGCCCTCTTATATCTTTTTTTAGGTACCCACCATAAGCAACTGTGATAATAATATCCGGAGCGATCTCTAATATTTTGTTTATTGTTTCAAGTGAGTTTACATCTTCCGGTTGGATAATAGGAATTTCTAATTGTTGTGCTGCCTGTTTAATTGGTGTTGGTTGAAGTTTTCTTTTTCTACCTTTCGGTCTATCGGGTTGAGTGATGCAAAGTTGTGGTCTAAATCCTGTTTCTGCTAATATCTTAAGGCTGGGAACTGCAAAATCCGGAGTTCCCATAAAAACTATTTTTTCTATTTTCATATAAAAAGTTACAGCGGTATTTCCCCTATATTTCTACCGTTTTCATCTGTAGTTCTTTGTAGATCATGTAATTTTTTCTTCAGGAATATATGTTTTAATTTGGGAATTTTATCAATGAACAAAATGCCGTCGAGATGATCGAACTCATGCTGCAAGGCTCTTGCAAAGAGCCCATCAGCTTTATAGCGAACCTTTTTACCTTTTTCGTTCAATGCTTCAATAATAACGCTTTCAGCTCGCTGTACGGGTTCAAAGATTCTGGGTAAACTCAGGCATCCTTCTTCCGATTCCACTTCTCCCTTGAATTCTTTGAATTCAGGATTTACCAAAACAAACGGATTTTTCTTTCCATCTTCATTAAACCAGAATGGATCTACTACAAAAATACGAAGTGATCTGCCAACTTGTGGAGCTGCCAGACCTACTCCGTCTTTTTCGTACATTGTAAAAACAAGATCAGCAATGAAGTTTTTAACCTCATTTGTAAACTCAGTTACAGGTTTAGCTACTTCCCGCAGAATTTTGTCGCCGTAAAGTCTAATGTGTAAATTATTTGGCTTTCGGTTTTTCATTGTCAACTACACCTGCGATAGCCGATCTTACAAATTCAATTTTTGTGCCGGTTGTATCATCAACACGTAAAACAACAGTGTTCTTATCTTTCTTAATATTCACGATCTTGCCAACGATTCCGGCATTTGTGGTAACTTCATCATTGATCTTCAAGTTATCTATAAGACCTTGATGATCTTTCTGTCTTTTGCGTTGAGGACGAATTATTAGAAAATAGAGTATCACAAACATAAGAATAAATGGAAAGAACTGTGCAATCATACTAGGTTTTGCTGCTCCTTCTGCTGCTTGTGTTCCTGCTTGTAAAATAATACTAAACATATTTATCTCCTTTTTATTTATTTAAAGTTAAATTTGTTGATTGCCGTAATGCGTCAAGTGATAAGGGAATATGAAACTAAATTCTTGCTGTTAATTCAGCAAAACGAGAGCGAAGCAGAATGTTGATTAATGGTTCGCGTATGCCACGTTCTTCTTGTTTTTCTTTCAATCTGAATGTGGAGTGTTTTGTTAGATACAATTTATAATTTGTTCACATCAATTAAGAATACATTATCATTTTTCTTTTCATATTCAATTAGTTCACTACTGAAGCCAGATTTAGAAAAAAGAACAAAATATTCATTTCGTTTTTTTGATTTCCATTTAACATTTACACTTTTAGTTTGCAATTTCGTCAAAATATTTATTCCAACGTGTTTCTTAGACCATTTGCATTCTCCGAAAATTATATTATCGTCCCCAATTCCGACAACATCAATTTCATTATTTTTGTCCCACCATCTTCCACATTTTTCAATTGCAAATGGAAAGTTAAATTTAAACATAAATTGTATTGAAAGAGATTCGAAAACATTTGCAACAAGATATTTTAATTCACTTTTAATTTTATCTTCTACATAACCTGAGTTATCAATCTCTAGATAACTTTGATAGGGAAATACAAAATAAAACCAAAATCTCAAAAAATTATCCTTAATAAAATATAGTCCTTTTTTACTTTTTGAAGGATTTGATTCAGTTACCGGAACTTGTTTTTCGACAATATCCAAATCAATCAACTTTTTTAAAAAAGATGTTATGCTACTTGCTTGAACTCCTAATCTGCTGGTAATTTTACTCAGCTTATGATTTCCAGCTGCAATGACAGATAAAATTGAAAAATATGTCGAAACATCATTTACCTCTTCACGTAATAAGAATCTTGGTTCTAAATACAGAAATTTATTTCTATTTAGAATCTCTGTTTTAATGGATTTATATAGATTTTTATTTTGATTAAATAATTCAATGTATTTTGGAATTCCACCAGTAACAGTGAAATGCTCAATTAACTCAATATTACTCAACCCTTTATAAAACTCATTGTAATATGAAAATTCTATTTCTTGAAGTTTGATTTGAGCAGTTCGTCTTCCATATAGAGGACTGCTGTAATCTAACGTTTCACTATGCATCATACTAATTAATGAACCACATAGGATTATCATAATATTTTTATTTTTTAGTTTAGTGTCAAAAATTCTTTGGAATATTGATGAAAAATGTTTATTCGACTTTACTAATGATTGGAATTCATCTATGGCAAGAATAAATTTATTATCATCATCTAATTTTTCGCATAAATAATCAAAAATTGAATCCCAAGATTCAATTGTTACGTCTTGTAATAATTTATCATCAAATACATTCGCTAATTGATCTTGAAATCTTCTGATTTGACCTTTTTCATTTTGAGTATCAGCAAAGAAATATAAAGATCTTTTATCTTTTAGAAATTGATTAATTAAAGTAGTTTTGCCAGTTCTTCGTCTTCCGTAAATCACCACAAATGCTGAAGTATTTCGGTTATATTCGGATTGCAGAAGTTCTAATTCTTTTTCTCTATTTATAAACATCATCCAACACTCCTTTTAATAATTAGAATTATTATAATCCCAGTTATTAAAATATACCCTTTTTTGTCAAATTGTATCTAATGTTCGAGCACGCTGCGGATTCGGAAGAATCCGCCCAAGGCAAACAAGTCAAGGTTTGAATCGTGAGATTCAAGCTGAAAGCAAACCAACCAGCCCTACCGCAGGTGCTTATGTTATAAGCTTCATATAGTTCCATCTAAAATTAAAACAAGTCCTACATTTGCTTCAGATATTTCTTCATTCGTGATATATTTAGTCTCAATTGGTGTATAGGTTGAATCAAAACACCCTGAAAATTCTATTTCATTAATTATTGTTACATCAAAATACCCTAGATAGTAGAAATTTGCACTACGAGAATAATCGTCTTTACTAAATTTTTCTTCATAGATGATACTTGTGACATCTTCAGATTCAATCAAATTTCCCCTAATTATAAAATTATTATAATCAAGAGTATTGTCTCTTAAAACAATATAAAGATAAATGTCAGGTTGTTCTAGCCAAATTTCAGTAGAAAAATCTTCATAGCTAAGAGAACCATCAACTGAAATTAACTCACCAAATAAATCATCGTTAATAGAAACGCCTTTTGTAGTCCAATTATAAATTTGATTATCAATAAACTGTTCAGAACTTAATGTGAGAGAATCTCTATGATTTAAATAGGATTCAATATTATCCGAAGTAAAATGAACTTCAGTATAATAAACTCCACTTCTTATTCTAATTTGATCCAAAACATGAAAGCTTATTTCTTCTATTGAATATTCTCCACCTTTATCCCAGCACTGAACTGTTAAAGTATTAGTTTGATTCTCTAAGTTAAATGTATCTAAATCATACAAACACAAATCTTCATTATGAAAAGCGGCAAGTGTATCTGTATCATTAATAATTATTTGAGAGTATCCGATTGCATTATTATCAATTAACTCTATATTGATTTCAAGAATATCAGAATAAGCTGAATTATCAACAGGATTAATAATGTTGATAATAGGGGTAATTCCATCCTTATCACAAGTTGAAAATGTTTGAATACCTGTGTCATAAGTCCACGAATCTCCTTCATCCTGGTAATAATAATTCACGATTCTCCAATAATATTTTGTATTGTTTTCAAGAAACTTTAAATTTACATATCCATTACGATTATCTGTAAAAATAAATTCTGCTGAATTAAAAAGATTAGGAGGATTTTCTGTTCCGAAGTATAATCTTCTCATCATACCTCTACCATTTTCCTCTATAAAAGAAATTCTTGGAAAAATAGAAATGTCTTCAGCTCCTGGTGATGGGCTAAAGTCCGTAATTGTATATTCATAATCTTGAGGTGCTTGAAAAATCAAATCACAACCACTTAACGAAAAAAATATAAATATAATAGCTATTAGTTTTCTCATATAGTCTCCTCAATTTGTATTAGCTTATAATGTTTCGCCACTGCCACGCTCTTCTTGCATTTCTCTCAATCTGAATGTGGGTGCTTATGTTATACCCATTTTCTATTATAGTCATTAATACTTTTCTAATGAGTTTATTTCTTCTTCTAACCTTTTCAAAATTGAGATAATCTCTCCAAAATCAATTCTCTTTCCGAAAATCATATTCTGCATTTTATTGTAATCTTTCATTAGTTCATTGTGCCTGAACTCTGGTGGAAGTAATTTGAGCGTCCCAACTTTTGCTTCATCATATTTTGCCCATCCGCTGGTGTAAAATCTTTGTTTGAATTCTACTACACTTTTCAAAAGTTCTAAATCTGCTAATGCTTTATCTTTAACATCCGAAACAGCCATCATTGCTAAATCGTAATAATGTCTGGAATGACGTGGGGGAATTAATTTGCTCTCTGCTCTGTTTGCTTCTTGATGTAGTATCGTTGCTTTTTCCCAAAAAGTTCTTTCTGCTAATATTGCTTTCACTTTGCATAAAGGTTGTTCAAACAGATTTGGAAATTCCTTTGCTGCAAACGGAGTTATTTCAAATTCAGCAGAAGGAAGCCACAAAGCCAAAGGTCCAATCTCTAAAAGTATATGCGGTAATAATGTAGAATCACTAAAAAGTGCGGGATATTGGATGTCGATTGAAAATCCATCATCTTCTTTTATTTGGCAGTTACAATGCGGCTTAAGAAGTTCTGATACTAGTGGGAGGATTTCATCTTTGATGTATGCTTGCGCCTTTTCATTTATTGATTTATTGAACTTACCTTGTTGGGTTTTAGAACGTTTCTTGAACGGATCATCTTTAGTCAGAAGATTCCAATCGAGGATTAGATCAATATCTTCAGAAAATCGTTCGATTAGTCCAAAAATTTTTGAAAGACTTGTTCCGCCTTTGAACATCAAGATTTTACCAAGCTTTTCATCCGAAAAAAGTTTATCCAAAACCCAAACTACCCAAAAATCTTTTTCCACGATAGCGTTGGTTGTATGCATTTTACTTGCTGTTTCTTGGAAAAGTTCACTGCGTTCTTTATCGGAAAGGGATGCAATTTTATTCATCAATTCTCCTTACAAATTTGTTTGATCGTTTCATAAATCCAAATTGTGGAAGATTGTGTATCTTTCAAAATCCTATTATACATCTTAGGTTCAATTTGTTTTTTGATCTTATCAATTATTTTCAGTGTAATGTGATCTTTACCCAACGCCTTTAGTGCCTGAACGATTACTGAACTCTCTTTATGCTTGAATCCGATATTTTTTAAAACTGTTTTTTTGAATTCCAGCGTTGTGCCGTTTATGCTATAACTTCGATTTTCACCATCGCTTAAATAAATATGTTTAGCTACTATTTGAGTTGATAATCCCAATAAATTTAAAGCACTGTCTCCCGATATTTCAATTCGCCAATTGAATTTTCGAGCAAAAGCACGAGCTACTTGATCAATGTCAGGACTCAGCTCTTGTTTTAGAAAATCGCTGTATTTCGGATAATCGTAAATACCTCGGCAGATTCTTCTTATCTTGCCCTTTTTTACCAAATCAGATAAAGTGCTATCCGCTTCCTGACGAGTAAACTTTTTCATTAAATCATTTGCTGAGAAAGCCCAACCCCTGCCGTGACCTGAGATGAAGTAAAATACTTTATCATAAAGCTTCATAGGTTTTCTCCTTTTATATTCTCCCAGAAAAAGATAAGTGTTTTTCTGGAAAAGCAAACTATATTTTAACTCTTACTTCTTCCAAAATCAATTTTGTTAAAACGTATCCCGAAATATTTTTGATTAAGGAGATTTGTATTCCTGCTTTCTAATGGGTATAATGTTCGTGCACGCCACGTTCTTCTTGCTTTTCTCTCAATCTGAATGTGGGTGCTTATGTTATACACCATATTCTCTGAGCTTTATTTCAACAAAACGCATTTACTAACTGCTTTTTCTTTTCCA
>JAYEKK010000011.1:0-6138 GCA_034660955.1 Candidatus Cloacimonadota bacterium
CGTAGTCGTTGCAGGCATCGTTTAATATAACACTACCGCCAATATTATTCCCGATAACGTGTTTTCCTCTTCCAACAGAAAGAGAGCCAAATCTTTTTCTATAAACTATCTTACCGCTAACATTATCGATAGATGTAAGTGTATTATCATCAGAATTTTGTGACCAACTATCATATATTGGAGAAGTATTAAATAATTCATCATCCCCTGTAAAATGTCCTGTCCACCAATACCCATCAATAAAGAGAGTGTTTTCAATATTTGCGAATAATTTAGTTCCATAATAAACAAATGAATAATTTTTCTCCTGAGTTATGTTGGAAAAATAATCTGCTCCGGTTAACAGATTACAATAAAAACTTGACCTTAATGGAATGTATATTGGATGAAACAAAGAACTTACTTTTCTCCTTTTGCTTTTAATGGGAGCATGAAGTTCTATGAAGTGAGATTGAATTTCCTCATTGGAAAAAAAGTTTGAAAGGGCTTTCTTGAAGTTAGAATATGATGATATGGCAATATCAATTTGTGTAAAATATGTTACGTTTTCGTTTTTTATCTGTAAGTAAACACTATTATCAAACCTTTCGTCTAAAAAAGAAAAATGATTCTGTGAAGTTATCTCAGTTGTATTCCAATCGATTTCAGATGCTGCAACATTAAACAAATATAATAAGAAAACAACTATAAATATTTTTTTCATATAAACCTCAAAATTAAATATACATAGCTGTTTAATGTAATTAATGAAAAATGATGTCAAGAAAAAGGTAATCTTGAATATCTTATTAAATGTTATATTTCTAGAATTATAAAATATTATCCTAATAATGACTTGACTTAACTTAAACAAAAAAACCTTTTTGCAAAAAAAAATTGAGGTTTTATGAATCTTAAAGAACTGAATTATTATTACAATAAATTTAAATTTGGTGAAGACAATTTCCACGAACTTATGAAGAAAAAAGTAAATAAGATCTTGCTTGTTTCCACGTTTTATGATGCTTATATTTTTGAACAGGATGGAAGACTTTCGGAACAGATACATGGTGAGTATATGCAGCTTAACCTTAGTACTGCTCCCAGAATAACCAGTGTTCCCACCGGTGTTCAGGCTCTTGAACTTCTTAAAACCATAGATTTTGATCTTGTTATAACTATGATGCGAATAGGTGAGATCAGTCCATTTAAGCTGAGTAAAACAATAAAGAAAAAATATCCTGATCTTCCAATACTTCTTCTTCTTAATGTCTCTAACGATGTTGGCATGATAGATAAAGAAAGCGAAGAGATGAAATATATTGATAATGTTTTCAGTTGGAGTGGTGACAGCAAAATATTTCTTACGATGATAAAATATGTGGAAGATAAATGGAATGTAAAAAATGATACTGAAATTGGAAATGTTCGGGTCGTGATATTGGTAGAGGATTCCATTCATTACTATTCTATGTTCCATCCATTACTTTATTCAGAGATACTTAAACAAACTCAGCGACTTATAGGTGAAGAACTTAATGATATCAATAAACGATATAGAATGCGTGGTCGTCCAAAAGTACTTCTTTGTCACTCATTTGAAGAAGCAATAAATACTTTTGAAGATTACAAGGATTATGTAATAGCGATAATCTCTGATATTAGATATAATTACCGGGGGAAAATACACCCCAAGGCAGGGATCAAGCTTATACGACATATGCAGATGCACAACGTCGAGTGTCCAATATTGCTGCAATCTTCAGAATTGGAGAATGAGAAAGATGCGTTAGATCTTGGTGTTAGTTTCCTAAACAAAAACTCAAAAACTCTTCTTCATGACCTGCAAAAATTCGTTTTGGAAAACTTGGGTTTTGGTGATTTCATTTTTAGAGATAAAAATGGAATTGAACTCGATCGCGCAAATTCTCTTGAATCGTTTGGTGAAAAATTAAAAACTATACTCAATGAATCTTTGATTTTCCATAGTAAACATAATCATTTTTCTGCTTGGTTGGTGGCTCATGGCGAATTTCTATTTTCTAAGCGATTAAAATCTCTTCAAGTTGAAGATTTTGATGACATCAAAGAGTTAAGAAAGACTCTAATAGATATTTTTAAAGAAGTTAAACATGTAAGAACACGTGGGAAAATTCTACAGTTTGATAAACATTCCTTAAATATTGAAGAGGGGATAATCAGACTTTCTGAAGGCTCTTTTGGTGGCAAAGGAAGAGGGCTGGCATTTATGAATTCTCTTTTTGTCTCGATGGATATTGAACAAAAATTTAAAGATGTAAGTATAAAAATTCCTAAAACTTTTATTATTGGAACCAGTGAATATGATCAATTCATTGAAAATAATAAAATTGGTTTAAAGCTGGCTGAAAAAAATGATATAGAGATAAAAAAGTTTTTTATTAAAGGTGAACTTTCTTCTGAGTTAAATGAAATTCTTATTGAATTTATAGAGAGAATAGACTATCCTATTGCTGTTCGTTCATCCGGACTTTTAGAAGATTCACAATCGCAGCCTTTTGCTGGAATTTATGATACGTTCATGCTGCCCAATAATAATAAGAATAGCAATATCCGGTTATTGCAAATAAAAAATGCTATCAAGTTAGTCTTCGCTTCTGTATTTTTTAAAACTGCAAGAAATTATCTTGAGAGCATTAATTATAAACTTGAAGAAGAAAAAATGGCAGTAATAATTCAGGAGTGTGTTGGTGATCAGTTTGATGGTTACTATTATCCGCATTTCTCCGGTGTGGGGCAATCATACAATTTTTATCCTACTTCATATTTAAAGAACAGCGATGGAATTGTATCTCTTGCAGCTGGTTTAGGAAAAGCGATAGTTGAAGGGGACAGAACATTTCGCTTTTCTCCAAAATATCCTAAAATGGAACTTTTATCTCAAGATGAGCTATTAGGTGAATCACAAAGGGAACTCTATGCCATTGATGTAACAAATCAGGAATTTTGCGTTACAGATTATGAAAAGGGAGCAATAACAAAATTAAAAATCAGGAAGGTTGTGAAGCATAAAGCATTAGATCATCTTATTTCAACCTGGGATATTGAAAATGACAGGTTAGTTGATGGTGCAGATTTGAAAGGACCAAAGATCGTTACATTTGCAAATATTGTAAAAAATAATTATTTCCCTCTTGCTGAAATATGTGAAGATATTCTGGAAATTGGAGAAAATGCAATGGGTGTTCCCATTGAGATCGAATTCGCTGTAAACCTTAAAAAAGATCTAATCAATGGGATCAAACCTACTTTCTATGTTTTACAGATAAGACCGCTGACAATAAATACTGATGAGATCTACATCGACTCAGATAACCTTGATCTGAAACAGTTGTTTCTTTATACATCCAGCGGAATGGGAAATGGCGTGATCTCTAATATTAATGATATTATATTTATTGATCCGGATAAATTTGATAGATTGAAAACAATTGAAATGCAACAGGAAATTGCCTATCTAAACCAGAAAATGAAAGACCTGAACCGGCAGTACATTCTTATTGGCCCCGGAAGATGGGGATCACGCGACAGGTTCTTAGGAATTCCGGTTCAGTGGCATGAGATAAATAAAGCTAAGATAATCGTAGAAACAGGAATGAAAGATTTTATTGTAGATGCTTCTCAGGGAACACATTTCTTCCATAATCTCATCTCGATGAATACAGGATACTTCACTGTTCCTTACGATTCCAAGACTGATTTTATCGATTGGGAATGGCTAAAAAAACAACCGCTTGAAGAGAAAACAAAACATTTTATTCATATTCAAACAGATGACCCGACTGTGATAAAAATGGATGGAAGGAACGGGATTTCCTTTATTTATAAAAATTAACTTCAAGTGGAGCAAGCGTGAAATTAGAAGATCTAAACAAATATTACAATAAATTCAAATTCGGTGAAGATATTTTTCATCATTTGATGCAGAAAGAGATCAAAGAGATCCTGCTGATCTCAAGTGTCTTTGATGCTTATGTTTTAGAGCAGGACAGCAGGCTTTCTGAGCAGATAATTGGTGAATATAAACAACTTAATTTAATGATGGCTCCACGTATAACGACTATTTCGTTCACAGATGATATCGATTCTGTTTTAAGAGAAAAGAAGTTTGATGCTGTTATTATAATGATGCGGGTAGGTGTTAAAACTCCTGGCAAATGGTGTAAAAAGATTAGAGAGTTTGATGCAAATCTACCGGTTCTTCTTTTGTTGAATAAAAAATCGTATATTGAACTTATTGAGCAAAAACCTGAAATATTACTGCCATTTAATGAAGTTTTTATTTGGAATGGAGATTCAAAATTATTTGTTGCAATGATCAAATTAACAGAAGATCTTTTAAATGTTGAAAACGATACGCAAATAGGTGATGTTCGGATCATCCTTCTGATAGAAAGTTCTATTGATTATTATTCAACCTTTCTTCCTCTTATGTATTCCGTAGAGATGCAACTAACGCAAGAATTAGTTGATTCTGAAGTTGAAATAATAAATAGAAGATTGAAAATGCGGGCACGTCCAAAAATATTGATGGCACATAATTATGAAGATGCAATTTCCATCTACAACAAGTACAAAAAAAATATTCTTAGCGTAATATCTAATGCAAATTTAAAAGTTAATGGTACTTTTAACATTGAGGGTGGAATAAAACTGATGAAGATGATCAGAAAAGAAAATCCGTCTATGCCAATGATGCTGCAATCCGCAGATGAGAATAATATTGATCTCGCGAAGAAGATAAATGCAGAATTCCTTTACAAATATTCAAATACTCTTTATCATGATCTAAAAGAATTTATCAAGACCAATTTGGGATTTGGAGAATTTATTTTTCGGGATGCAAAAGGTAATGAGCTAGCCAGGGCAAGAACATTATATCATTTAGAAAAAACGTTAGAAAAAATTCCTGAAGAATCAATATTATATCATGTTAAGAAAAAACAATTTTCATCATGGCTAATAGCTCACAGTGAGTTAGGAATTGCAAAAAGACTTAAGGACATAACTGTTGCAGATTTTGGATCTACTGAAGAAATGAGGCAACATTTATTAACAACAATTCGGAACGTAAGGCAGCAGCAAAATCGTGGGAAGGTGATAAAATTTAATCCAGCAATCTTTACTGAAGAAGATAAAATAATCCAATTAGCAGATGGCTCAATGGGTGGAAAGGGAAGAGGATTAGCTTTTTTGAATGCTCTTCTTGTAACCATGGATCTGGGTAAAGAATATGAAAATGTTAATGTTAAAATCCCCAAAACCGCAATTATTTGTACAAATGAGTTTGATTCATTTATTGAAACAAACAAAGTCATCTCAAGTAAATTCAGAAAAAAAAATGATGAAGAAATTAATAAGTTATTTCTTAATGGAAAGTTAACTACTGATTTAATTTCAAAGCTTAAAATGCTTATACAAAATGTAAAAGTCCCTTTGGCGATCAGGTCTTCAGGGTTGCTGGAGGATTCTCAATCTCAACCTTTTGCCGGAATATACAAAACGTTCATGCTGCCAAATAATGATCCCGATGATGATATCCGCTTAAAGCAATTGTGCGAAGCAGTTAAAATGGTTTTGGCTTCACCGTTTTTAGAAAGCGCTAGAAAATATATTGAGAGTATTAATTTTAAGATCGAAGAAGAGAAAATGGCTGTTATTATTCAAGAGATAGTTGGATCGAAAGATGCCGAGAACCTGTTCTATCCACATTTTGCTGGTACAGCTCAATCATATAATTTCTATCCTCCAAAGGATATGTTCCATGAAGATGGTATAGTTGCCTTAGCAGCAGGTTTAGGTAAGGCTGTGGTTGATGGAGAACGGGCTTTTCGTTATTGTCCAAAATATCCAAGAGTTAATTTGCTCGAACCTGTTGGAATTGTTGAGAATAATCAAAGAGACTTTTATGCAGTAGATCTTTCTTTGGATGAAAAACAAGATATTAATTGTGAAGATAAATTCTTAAAAAAGAAGAGAATAAGAACTTCACACAAAGAGAATGTATTTAAAGAGATCACTTCGGTCTGGGATTATGAAAGATTCCAATTTCTTGATGGAACCTTCGTTCGTGGTCCCCGCATGCTAACTTATCGAAATATTATTTACTACAATAAATTT
>JAYEKK010000012.1:0-6125 GCA_034660955.1 Candidatus Cloacimonadota bacterium
ACCAGATCAAAAATGAAGAAGCTTTATACAATCAATTCAAAGCTTCACAAGCTTTTGGTGAACTGGAAAATGAGATGGAAACCTACGACGAATAGTACTTATTAGTTTAATAAAAGCGTCCGAATTTCTCGGACGCTTTTTTATTTTCGAAATTTGCATTTAGTTATCTTGATGAGTTACGATAGTTCCAATTTACCTCTGTCCAGAATTTCATAAAATTCCGGTGCTTTTACTTTTGAAACATTTCCTTTGGGTACTTCTGTAATTTTAATTTTATTAAAATATCCGTAAAGTTCGTAATCAATTATGTCATTATCAACTATCATGGCACTTGCCTTAGCTATTTTCCCATTGATCTTTATAAGTTTTTTATCGCAGGCATTTTTGGCGATACTCCTGGTTTTTATAAGACATAATTTACTTAACAATTTATCAATACGCATAAAATCTCCTTTCTAAACATGTCTAACCCGACTCGGGTTGTTGCCACTCGAGTCGAGTTAGGATTGAGGTGAGTTTTATTTTATCTTCAAACTTTTAAAATATTCCGATTCTATAACACCGGTATAACTAAATAGAGCAAAGCCATTAAATTTCTTTTTATTCACAAGTTTCATTTTCTCATTAATTTTATATGCCGGATATTTATAGGCAGTGCTCCAACAACGTAAACCCACCACTATTTTTTCATTCAGATCATAATTGGAAAGAAAATTGAGATGTTTCTCAATTGTAGAGGTCGATGTAGAATATTCCATTAAATATGCTTTATCCAAATATCCTTCCTGCAGCCATTTGATCCAGTTTTGAGAATATCTTTCCGCTTCACCTAAATTGGAAATTACAGCAGCTGTAACTTGAGTTTCGGGAGAAATCCTTTTTACATTTGAATAGATATCTTTCATAAAATTTGTGATCTGATCTTCTTTCCATTGTCTCCATGCATCAGCATCCTGGAATTTCACATCTTTTCTATAGGCTTCCAGAGCCAGTTCAGAAAATCCATAGTGAGCGTCAGGATAACGGATATAATCCATGTGAATTCCATCAATTTTGTAATTTGAAACCAGATCGAGAATTACATTTTTCGTGTATTTTTGAACCTGTGGAATTCCGGGATCGAGATATGCTCCCATATATTTTTTATAGTCCATTTTCCCTTGAGAAAAATCGCAGGTTACCCATTCAGGTTTTGTAAAATAAATATGTTCAGAATGCAGTTTTTTAAGGTCGTGTCCTGTAATTACAAATGTTGTGACCCAAGCGTGAATCTCTAGATCTTTATTTGTATTTATTTCTAAAATATATTCCAGCGGATCAAAAAGAGAATCTTTAATCGCATGATATTGTTTTTCATTATTCTCATAGAAATTGGATAATTTATTTGGTGCGTATGCAGCATCTCCACGATACCGGACCTGAACCATAAGTTGGTTTATATTGTTCTTCTCCAGATCATCAATTACTTTCTCTGCTTTTTTGGGTGTAGTAATTTCCCAAATGGGAACCCACATTGCACGAATCCGCGCATTCAATGAAATGCTAATTAATAGAGTAAGAATTATAATTATTTTTTTCATTTCAACTTCTTTTTGGTTATTGTAATATTCTTCTGTTTTTCTATTATCTCTGCTGTGCATTTACCATCAGATAATATCAATTGTAATTTATCGGAAATATTAATATCATTAATGGAATTCAATATTTTTTTCTCTTTTCTAATCAAGCTGTAGCCACGCTTTAATGCTTCGTGAGGAGATAGTTCTCTCAGCTCATTAAATAGGATTTCCAATTTGCTTCGTTTTGTTTGTAATATCTCCTGGGTTGTGTTGTTCAATTTCATTATTGCTCGTTCCAATCTTGCCTGAAGATCTTTTAGGATATTTCTTGGATGTTGCCGATCTAACGCATTTTCCAGATCTTGAATTTCAAGTTTTTTGGAAGTAAAATAATGCTGAGTGGTATAGCGCAGACTGCTGAATAAATTGTTAATTCTATCTACAAGTTCTCTTCTGTCCGGTACGGCAAGTTCCGCAGCAGCAGATGGAGTAGGAGCTCGGAGGTCTGCTACAAAATCGGAAATCGTAAAATCAATTTCATGCCCCACAGCAGAGATAACAGGAATTCTTGATGCAAATATTTTTCTGGCTAAATCTTCGTCATTGAAGCAGAATAGATCTTCCTGTGAACCACCACCACGTCCGACTATTAGCACATCAACAGGGAATTCAGTATTGAAATAATCAATTCCTGCTATAATCTCTTTGGCGGCAATATCACCTTGAACAGTAGCAGGATAGAGGTAGATTTTGGTTGGATAACGACGTGAAATTACATTGCGGATATCTTCAACTGCAGCTCCTGTAGAAGAAGTAATTATTCCAACTGATTCTGGGAACTTGGGGATAGCTTTTTTATATGAATTATCAAATAAACCTTCTTCGGATAATTTGAGTTTTAATTCATCAAATTTAAGTTGTAATTCACCAATTCCAGAAGGCAGCATTCTACTCACATTCAGTTGATAATTTCCACCTTTTTCATAAACGGATATTTTCCCTAAACAAATAACTTTATCTCCAACTTTAGGCTGAAACTTTAGTGAAAGATTTGCTGCTTTGAAGAAAACACACCGCAGAGTACTTTTTTCATCCTTCAAAGAGAAATAGATATGCCCCGAACGGTGATGTGTAAAATTAGCAATTTCGCCTTCCACAAACAGATTTGGGATATTGTTCTCTATCACATTGCGGATATGACGGTTTACTTCTGAAACTGTAAAAACGTTATCTTTATCAACTTTCATAAATTTAATGATCCTTCTAATATTTTCCTACTGGTGAAAGGTAAACCGAAAATTCATTTTCACCGTCAACATCAATTATCTTATCAACTTTTTCCTGATCGTAAGCTGCAATTGCACAAGTTCCTGCATTAATTCCTTCACAAGCAAGGTAGAGATTTTGACAGATGTGACCAGCATCTAAAAGCATAGCCTTATGAGCAGCAATATTATAACGCCATTCACCACGATATGCCACACAACTCCAAATAAATACTACAGCAGCCATCCCTGTAAATTTTTGCCCCAGAGTTGCATCAGTCATCTTTTCGCTTTGATTTTTTAGATTGCGAATAAACACTAATTTATGTTCAATTGCAAGATATCGATACAATCCCTTTTTCAATCCGGTAATATTATTTATTAGAAGGTAAGTTTCAAATGGATGACGTGAACCGGCAGAAGGAACTGTACGGAAAGTTGCATATGATTTGTTGTCCCGTTCATAAACACTCTTTACACCCTGCGATGCCCAAAGCAGAAAAGAAAGTTCGTCCAATGTTAAAGGTTTATCATTGTACTGACGATGACTTTTTCTGTTCTCAATATTTTGGATTAAATTATCATTTATAATTTTAATATTATCAATCGGGATGAGATCGATAATTTCACTATTTTTATCAAATTCTTTTTGCAAAGGAGGTTGTGGAAGGTCTTTCATCTGGTCAGATACAACATTTTCCATCTCTTTATAATTTGACTTCATAAAATTCCTATTATTATTAATTTTATCCATATTTTCTCCTACCTCCACAAATCAAAGAAAATTTTAATTCACCTTTTTTGTCAAGATTTCGCGGAAAAATGTAACTTGACGAAAATTAAAACAATTTGGAGATTACCAAAAAATCATTAGGGGTAATATTTATGAAAAAATATATATTGATTTCAATGTTACTTTTTGTTCATTTATTGCAGGCACAAATTCCTGAAATTTCTTTTTGGAATAACATAAGGAACAGCTCTTACACTCAGAATGATGAAATTCATATTCGCTGTGAAACAATTGATCTTCCCGGATTGGAAACAGAAATATTTTATTCAACGATAGCGGGTTGGGAAAACATAGAAATGATTAATCTCAGCGGATTAACTTATGAAGCTATCATCCCTGCTCTTCCTGCTGAAACGCAATTTTGCAGGTTTAGAACAGAAACTGATACCATAGTTGGTATGATGTCGGCATACCAGCAAAATGATCTGTTTCCATCAGAGGATGAACTTGGATTTATTGCTGATGATCCTATTGGCGATAATATTGATCCAGATTCTCCCAATCTTGATATTACGGGAAATTATTTCGGTTATTCCGATACACGATTTTATGCCGGAATTACTAATGAATCCGGAGAGTTCCCATTAGATGTTGGCGGTTTATTCCCAATTACATATTATTTTTATGTAACCACTATCCTCAATCCGGAAACAGTGCTTATCGACTCAGTTGTTTATGCTATGATATATTGTGATATCCCCATGCTTATGAGTCCGGGTTTGTATAAAATAAGTGGTACTGAATTCAGTTTAGAAACATTTGAATTAATAGGCAGTATTGAAGCAGAAGTTGTAGGTGATCAGTTACAGATGGCTTGTGATATAGAAACATTAACTGGCGATGAAAATTTTGGTGAATGGCCAAATATCACAAATTCTATCGGAGTAGAAATACTTACCGCTAAATATACATTGCCTACAGAATTTCTGATGACAGATCTGGCAAAGATATCGCTTCAATTCATTGATCAATATGAGATCGAATCTATCATAAATATATTACCGGAAATAAGTGAATTGGAAGGGACGAATAGTGGTTTGTTCACCTGTATATATTATGATGAGAACGGGCATTTTACGATAACAGCAGAAGTAATTGTTGATGGGGAAGTTTTTCAGCTTGATCCGCTTAGTTTTGATTATTCTGAAGAAGTTATCTTTGAAAATGCAACCGGTTCTTACGGATGGGATGAAGCCACATTCCGCTTTAGTGATAACAACTATGAATTTGTGGAAGAAACAATTATTAATAACTCAAGCAGCGATGATGAACTGTCTATTGTAAATAGCACATTGCGAAATTATCCTAACCCTTTTAATCCGAGTACAACGATTAGTTTTTCACTAACCACGGAGCACAAGGAGAGCACAGAATTGGTAATTTATAATCTGAAAGGACAGAAAGTAAAATCATACCCAGTTCACCAATTCACCAATTCACAAGTTCACCAAGTAATTTGGGATGGAACTGATGAAAACGGGCAATCTGTCGCTTCGGGAATCTATCTTTATAAACTAAATATTAATGGAACAGATGTTGCAGTAAGTAAATGTATATTATTGAAGTAATATTTTCATTTATTTCTAAGGAAAGATAATGGAGGAAATATGAAAAAAACAATTATTTTTTTTAGTTTGCTGTTTATGGTGGTATGCGGATTTGCAATAATAATTAATATACCAGAAGATTTTGCTACAATTCAAGAAGGACTTAATGTAGCAGAAGAAGGTGATTCTGTTCTTGTTGCTGCAGGAACTTATTTCGAAAACATTAATTGGCCTGTAACTAATGGTATTCGACTAATTGGTAGCAATGAGGAAGATTGCATTATTGATGGAAATCAAGAATGTATGGTTATTAACTTTGAAAGTTGGGAAGTTTTCTATGATTCAACGACAGTTGTTAAGAATTTTACGATTCAAAATGGTAGGTGGACTAGAGGAAGTGGAATATATTTAAAAGCTGATAATCAAGTTTTGTTGCAGGACTTAATCATAAAAGATAATTATCAATATGAACCAAACACTACATACACATTAGTTAATAGAAAATATTCTGTATTTGGTGGAGCTGGTATTCACTTGGATATAAACTCGAGTCCAATTATGAGAAATATACTAATTACAAATAACTATGCCGAATCGAAAGGAGGTGGAATTTTTTTGTATAATGGATGTGAACCGGTATTGGAAAATATAACAATAACAAATAATATTTCTGAAATTGCCGGGGGTGGGATTAGTAGCGAAGATAATTCTAATCCAAGTTTACTAAATTGTATTTTATGGAATAACTCACCACAAGAAATATCCATTTTTTCTGCCTCTATAAATGTTACTTATTCCGATATACAAGATGGCTGGGCTGGTGTAGGTAATATAAACTCAGATCCACTATTTGTTGCTCCTGCCAATGGTAATTATCATTTATCTGCAGATTCCCCTTGTATTGATGCTGGTGATCCGACATCTCCATTCGACCCGGATAGTACAATTGCTGATATGGGAG
>JAYEKK010000013.1:0-21646 GCA_034660955.1 Candidatus Cloacimonadota bacterium
ATAAATTTTCTTCCGACTTCCAGAATATAAAAACCAAAAATGCAACAACTTCTAAATTTCTTTTAAAACCCACCAAAATTCAACTAAAATATTCTTTTAGTTTCGCACAATGTTTGGAGCCTGCCACGAAGCCAAACAACATTATCAACTTCCCAAAAGCAATAAACTTTGATTAACATATCTAACTCTCATAAACCTTACAAATGGCTTTGTGGAGGCTTTTGTTAGATGAAATCCCTTACACCTAATTCCCTAAAAAATAAGTCATAAAATATAATGACTAAATAACAATATCTTCATATTCTTTAGTTTCATCATCTTTAATTTCATCTTCTTTAATATTGATTTTGCGATTCTTAAAAAGAACTATACCAAAAGTAATTGGACCAATACGACCAATAAACATTAGAATTATTAAAATAAATTTACCAATATTTGAGAATGAACTCGTGATTCCAGTACTTAATCCAACTGTACCAAGTGCCGAAGCTGACTCAAAAAAAATATCTTCGAAGCTAAATTTTTCTACTGTTAGCAATAATAAGACACCCAAAAAAAGAATTAAAAAATAAAATATAAAGGTTGCAGAAGCGTGAATCACTCTATCAAAAGGAATAGTTCTTTTCATTAGTTTAATTTTAAAAACTTCACCAAAAATAGAATCAAGATTATCTGCATTATCTAACTTTTTTTCTGTTTCTTTTTCTCCATCTGATTTTTTTTCTTTATTTTTATGAAAATTTCGATACCAAAAATTATTTTTATTAAACACTTGTTTCAATAATTGTCTGTCATTTTTTATATCATAATTCACGTATTCTTTTTTTTGAGAGAATACGCTACTTAAAACACCAAAAATTGCACTTAGGGAAGTTGATTTAATACCTCCACCTGTCCCAGATGGTGAAGCACCAATTATCATTAAAATTGTTAGAATAAATAAAGATGAAGAATGTAGCCCTCCAATTGGAACAGTATTAAAACCAACTGTGGTTAATGCAGTCATTGATTGAAAAAAAGATTCTAAAAAAACATTTAAACCTAAATAACTACTATTGTTTTTAAGTGCAGCTTCAAAAAAAAGAAAGAACGTACCTAATATAAGTAATATGAATGTTGTGCTCAGTATTACTTTACTGGTAAAAGTAATTTTGTCTTTTTTACCTCGCAATAAAAGCCAAACATCGACCATTACTATATATCCAATTGCACCTAAAATACTTAAAGTAAAAACTACAATATTAAGATAAGTATTGTGAGCATACGATTCAAAACTATTATTATAAAGACTGAAGCCAGCAGTACAAAAAGATGATATACTATGAAAAATGGAACTCCAAATACAGTTTGCTCGATTGTCTAAAGAGAAAGCAAAGTATAATAAAAGAGCTCCAACAATTTCAATAATTAATGTATATATCACAATACTTTTTATAAATTTTTTCATACTAAAATCTTTAGGTAAACTAAAAGATGTTTTATGAACAGACTCCCGATCTTTGGATATTTTATTTTTTGTTGATAAAATAATAAATGAGCCGAATGTCATATAGCCAATACCACCCATTTGTATTAATATTAAAATAACAATTTGCCCTAACAAATTGTAGCTATCAGCAATGCTGACAGTAGATAATCCAGTAGTCGATATAGCTGAAACTGTTATGAATAAATTATCAATAGTAGAAATTGCAGTTTTTCGGAAGAATGGGATTGAAAGAAGAGTAAGACCGATAATAATATAGGATGTATATCCGTAAAAAAGCTTTACTTCAGGATTTCTTTCTTTAAAATATGCTTTAACAGATTTCATTTTACCTTCTATCAATTTTTTTTCAACCATTTAAATAAACATTGATTTTGTCAAACTTATCTTCATATTAGTATATGGATTTCATCTAACATATGTACGCCGCGTCAACATAAAATGAGTACATAACTAACCTATAGTTATACAAAAAATGGGTACAATAACCACTCGGAAAAAGTTATTGTGTACATGTTGTCATCTAACTCCAATTCAACTATCAATCTCAATTTCGTTTCCTTTAAAACAATTAATTTTCCTAGTTTTCTCTGTTATTAAAGAATCTTGTAGTTGGGTAGGCAAGTTCAATATTCTTGTTCTTGGCAAATTCCAATAAAATATCTTCCCAGATAGCTTCGGTGTAACCTCTTCGTTTTCTGGTTTCGCATAAATGACGAATAGTAAGTTTTACTCCATGATCTACAACACTTGTATAAACAATTGGTGTTAATTTTTTATAATAGATCATATATTTTTTTGCTGCTCTCTTAATTTGGTTTTCCACTTTTTTAGAAATATTCTCACCTTTGGTATTGGCAATGCTCAGCAGGATATTTTTTGCTTTTTGCCAATCACTTTCAAAAGTTACTACAACTCCTATTTCATTCCAGAGATATTTGAAACCTTTATCATAATTTGCCAGATCCTGTGAGAATATTTTGCCATTCGGTATATGAACCAACCTGCCTGTACTCTGATCTGCATGAACCCAATTGCCAATCTCTAAGAGTGTGAATTCAAAGAAGCTTTGATCTATCACATCACCGGCAAATTCACCGATCTGTACCCTGTCACCCACATTAAAGGGACGCCTGGAAATTATGTAAAGCCAACCGGCAAGATTTGCTAGAACATCTTTTAAGGCAATAGCGACACCGGCAGAAACTAATCCTAAATATGTAACGAGAGATTGTGTGCCTTTAAACCATATCCGTCCCACCAGGATCAAGATAATTATAAAAAAAGTAGAATTTATCAATTTACGCCAGTGATATTGAGTTTTAACTTCAGAAATATTTTTATTGATCAGTTTAATTATAAGTATTTTTATCAACCAGATTATAATGATCAATATAACCGATTCGAGAAGTTTGATCATAAATGATGAATTGATATAGGGTACACTCTCTATTAAACTTTTAATGTACTTAAGAAAATCTGTCATTAATCTCTCCTGAAATTTTTGATCAACCTGATCTCTACTCTCCTGTTCTTTTTTCTGTTGGCTTGTGTATTATTAAGAACAAGTGGCTTAAATTCACCATAGCCCATAGCCTGCATCTGTTCAGGTGGGAAAAAATTATTATCCATAAAAAATCTTACAACATTTAATGCCCTTGCAGATGAGAGTTCCCAATTAGAAGCAAAGTTACCACTCAATATAGGGATATTGTCGGAATGCCCTTCCACTCGGACCTGCCATCCTGACTCACCCTTAATCCTACCTTGAATATTTCTGGCAACTTGAGCTAAAGTGTGCAAAGATTCCCACTTTAAAAGCGCCTCACCCGTAGCAAATAAAACTTCACTGGGTATTATGATAACTTGTTCATTTACATCTAAAAGAGAATCTAATATAGCCAGTTCCATCAGTCGTTGATTTTGCTCAACTATTTGCTCATTTTGTTTAATTATTTTTCTATTCTTCTCATAATCCGTCGTCACATAAAAGAACACAAAGAAAACTAGAAGCAGTGCCATCAGATCTGCATAAGGTATCATTACATCCAGCAGATTCTGATTCTCATTAGCCTCATCGCTAAGATCCTGGATCCTGCTTTGTTTTGAATGTAAATTACTTGCGAGTATATCTTCTGTTATCAATGTAAGTATCCTAATAGTTTTTCTTTAATTTTATGAGAATTTTCATTTTTTCTAATGGAAATAATCCCTGCAATTATTATCTCTCTTACTCGTGTATCTGTATTATTTTTATCTCGGATCTTCCCTGATAATGGTTTAAAAATCAAGGCTGCAAGAATAAGACCATAAAGTGTTGTAACCAGAGCTAACCCCATCGCTGCTGGAATTGCGGCAGGATCTTTCACCCGGTACAACATGGCAATAAGTCCAATCACGGTTCCCATCATACCAAACATTGGTGCAAAGCTACCTGCTATTCTAAAAACTCTCTCTGCAATAATATTTTTCTCTGTTATAGATCTGCTATCTCTATTTAAAACTTCTTCAATATGTTCAATATCTTCCCCATCGGCTACAAGATTCATACCTTTAGCTAAAAATGGTATTTCGATTATAGATTCATTCGCGATCAGGCTCTTGTAGCTGGTTTTGCGGGATTGTTTGCTGATATCTAATATCGTATCAATAAGGTATATTTCTGAATGTTGTTTATCTTTGAATATTGCGATTAACGACTTCCCGGCATTCTTCATTGCTTGCGGAGAAAAATAGATAATAACAGCAGATAATGTACCTCCAAGAGTAATAGCCATTGCCGGCCAATTGAGATACAATGATGGATCCTGCTTGAAAAATATCACCGAGAGAATTATGCCAAAACCTAGTAAAAAACCAATTATAACTGATGATTTCATATTTATTCCTTAATAAATTGTAGAATATTTCTAATATTAAAAAGCATTTGATGCTGGATCTTTTCCTGTTCTTTTTGTTCGATATGTCCCAGGTAATCCATATCTTCTCTGATAATAGAAGCTGCTCTATGAGTTAAGCTATTAAAAAACTTGCTTTGCAGATCCCTATCAATACTTTTAAGGAATTTAACCATCAGATCATGATCTGTAGAGAAAACAATCTGCTCGAACTCCTGCACATTTAGTTTTATAATATCAGAAAAAAGGAATACTTTCTCTCTCATTTCTTTCCCAACTTCTACATCTATTTGATTTATTTGATCTAGATATTTTTTAGTTCTATCCAGATCAAGTTGATTAAGTACGTTTATTAGAACTTCTTTGCTGTTTGTATTCAATTTCTCATCTTCTATTATTTTAGTGAATTTTATGTACAAGTTGTTTCTTAGTTCAATAACCTCTTTCTTTATTTTACTGTTTTCCGCTAACATTGCTTTTATTATCTGATCTGTCTCTCCTATATAATAATTCAAAAAATCACTTACAAATTTGGAATTAAGATTAGTTAGTATAAAAGCTATGTTACTCGCATTCTCGCCTTCAAGTAGTTTTGAAAAACTTTGTACAGAGAGTTCTTCTAAAAAGCTGAAATCAAATGGTTCTATCTCTTTTTTGTTGTCAACAAGTTGAATAGCAATTGGTTTCTTTGGAGAGGTGATAAGATTGGCTGTACTATTTCCGGAACCACCTATTCCTTGAGCCGACATATTCCCTTTTATCTGAAGTGCTTTCTCAAAACCGGTTACATTTACATTTTGCATAGAAGTTGTTAATTTTGTAAAACCAGATCTTAAGATAAAAACGGAAACAAGAATTATGATCAGTAAAGCTATTCCCATATAAAGAAAAAAGAAATTATTTACCTCTTTTTTTTCTTCTTCTGCAGCGATACCACTTCTAAAATCCATAATATTTTTTACTTGCAGCATATCACCCTTTTCAGGATTAATATTCATCCAAAGTGCAACATTTTGCTTAATGAATTGCAAAATCTCATTTGTTACATCTTTTTGTAAATAGATCGTGATCTCCTTTCTGGCAACAATAGTTGGATATGTTTCCTGATCATCTATCATTGTAGACATAACAGATCTTGACTTGGCAATTGGAAGCCCGGGAAGACTTTTTTCTTTATCCAGCATTGAACCATAAACCTGCAATCGGCTGGCAGGATAATCTAGGGTAAGATTGGCAATAACTATAGTTTCTCCCACAATTGGGAAAAGCATTGCTTCGATCCATTCCGCCAATTCACGCTCAGCTTGAATTTCTTTTACAGTCTCAATATCAAAGTCTTGTGAAAAGAGCTGCAAGGTGAATAATAAAATTAAAATTATCAACAGTTTCTTCATATAATTTCCTTATCTATTCTCTTGATAGTAGTCGCATCATTTTCTTAATTTCAATATTATCAGGATCCATTCTCTTGGCATGTCTTAATTGATACATTGCTTCTTCAGTATCACCTAGTCGATAATAGATAGAAGCTAATCTGATGTATGATAGGGAGAGATCCGGAGCAAGTGAGATCGCTCTGTTGCATTCATCTATCGCTTCATAATATTCTTCAGAATAATAAAATTCCAGTGCGGAGTTCAAATGAACTGTAGCTTTATTTATTTTAAGAATATCAGATCTCCTTATTTTGGATGCTTCTTCCTGAACTTTCTTCTCAACTTCTTTTTCATCCATTACACGCTCAATTATCTTAATTGTATCATGAATCGTTCTGGTTTGAACTATTGTATCTATTACAACTTTTTCTATAAATACAGTATCAGCTCTTCCATCGAAATCCGATGGGAATAATGAGGTGTAATTTTCATCTAAATCACGGCTTTTGCCAAAATCAATTTTTATCCCGAAAAAATGTTCACCATAATCAGATTCCAGACTATTTCCTGTAGAGAAGGTTCCACCTTCGTTCGAATCACCCAATGGATATTGAAAAGCATAATCCATACTTATCTGAAAAAAACTGAAATCCAATTTTTCATTCTTCTTTTCACTAGTTGGTTGTATCCATTTTTTGGAATATATGTTCACACCAAAACCACCGGTAAGATCATGATTATTCACTCCAAATCTAAGTTGGAGATTCTTCGCCAATAAATATTCAGCACCAAGACCAAAACCAAGCTCATTGTAACTCTGATATTTTCGAAATACAAGATCTCCTGAAATTACTATTCTTTTCCAAATAAATTCAGAACCAAAACCCAACCTCATTGGAAGTTTATCTTCATTATTGCTGTCAATTGCCATATCAGCCTGTAAGATATTCCCAGCCAGAAGCCCGATATTTGCAAATTTACTCAATCTATAAGAGAATCCCAAATCCAGATCAAAGGCGTTCTTGCTCTCGTTGATCTCCGAAAAATTTGTGTAATAATCAAACAGACTAAGTCCAACTGATATTTTACCCGGTAATTTTTCAGGAAAAATACCTGCTCCATAATGCAGTCCAAATTTCCCTTCTGTATAGGCGTTGGAATTAAAGGAACCTCCCGATAGTGCAAAAGCACCCGGAATCTTATTTATTGGAATTGATAAATATACAAAGTTCTGTGCGATCTCATCATTATCCATTTGTATCATATAGGGACGTGAATCTGTGATAAGCTGAAAATATCGAAAGCCAGCTAAACCTGCGGGATTCCATACTGCTGTAGACACATAATGAGAAGAAGCAATACCTGTTTCTCCCAAAGCTGCATTTCGTACTCCACCATTTTCAAAATCATATCCAAAACAAACGATTGGGATTATTATAAGAGCAATTACAAAAATTTTAAATTTCATTACATTACCTTGCAATTATTATGCTTCCTTGGTAAATTCTATTATTTATAATTATCTGGTAGATATAAAATCCACCACTAACTAAATTTTGTTCAATATCTTTCTTATACCATCTAGCTTGCTTGTTGTCTCCATATTGCTGGATATTCAAATTTTTTATTAATTTTCCGCTTCTATTGAATATCTTACCTGATATTTTTTCAATATCAACCTGGCTGTAGATGGTAATTTCACAATATTCATCATCCCATTTTACAGTATGAGGTTCGATATGGATATTTTCATCTGGAATTTCTGGAGTAACTGATACAACAAGCTCTGCTGAACACGTAGAGCGTGATACATTGTCATCCAAAATAACTGTTAGCACTTCTGATCCTGTCCAATTCTCCGGTGCCGAGAAGGTCACAACAAAATCTGCAATATCAATATTGATATTCACACTATCCGTAATAGTTAAGGTTAGTTCCTCCGGCGATTGCTCCGGATCAATGATCATTGGGCTAAAATCAATAACTTTTTCGGTGTTTTCTGTAAATGTAATATTTTCTGGGAAAAGATCAGCGTCAAAAGAAGGTGCATCATTCACACTGGAAACAATGATATTTGTATTATCACTTGCCAATGGCTCACCCATTTCATCACGAATAATAAAACCTACATTTTCTATGCCGTACCAGTTAAGATCTGGTTCTATGATCACCATATAGCCATCTATAGTTATGGTTAAATTATTAGTGATTGTTGCTTCCAGTATCGGATCATCATTCTCCGGGTCGGTTATATAGAAGCTGAAATTCTCGATGATCAAACCATCTTCCTCACATACCAGACTATCCGGCAGATTAATTGATGGTGGTTGATTCTCCTCACATACAAAAGAAAAAGATGCATCAATAAGCTCATTTGGGATGATCGCCAGATCAGCTGCTGAAATATTAACTGTGATAAGTTCACTATAATTAAAGGGTTGCGGAGGTTGATATGAGATTATATAGCCCGAACTTCCCATTATCGAGATCGCCTCAAGCTCAAAATCTTCTATTGCAACATTGTTAATGTTCATTTCAATTGAAGTAGAATCGACATTACTGCCGTTATCGAGAATATAACAACTTATTGCAGTAAATACAGAAACATTCACAGCACCATTGGCAGGATTTGGTTGCCAGATGAAAGGTGGATTAACATCTTCCATAATGCATTCAAATGAATAGCTGTAAGTTCCCATCTGGTTAGCAGGAATAGCCATATCGGATGCATTAATAGAAACATAAACAGTATCGCCGGAATTGAAATCTTCTACCGGGTCGATAATTATTAAATAACTATTAACCGTCCCGCTGTAGAATAGGTTTCCCAACGCAACTGAATAGGCAACATTCTGCACATCAACAGCAACACTATTAATCTCTACTCCAAATCCATCATCATTTATATGGAATGAAATATTTGTATTTACCGGATTATCAATAGATAATGGTTCAGGATCAAGATCTGTAACATACGGTGTTTCTTCATCACTTATGCATTGGAATGAGTAGAAAAAACCGGTAAGCTGATTTTGAGGAGTTGCAAGATCTGCTACATCAATCTCAACTGTAATTAACTGAGAAAATTCGAAGTTCTCTGTTGGATTGATGCTTATCGAATAGTCTGCTGGATTACCGCTAAATGACAAGTTCCCATTTGCAATTGAATATTGTACACCATCTATTTCAACCAGTAAAGTATTAATGTCTACTCCAAGATCATCATCATAAACATGAAAATTTATATTAGTATCAATGGGAACATTTTGCTGTCCGGGAACCGGATTATAATCTCCTGTATATGGAGGAATAATGTCATATTCACATTGAAAATTATATATATATGTCACCATTACATTGGCAGGTTGGGAAAGATCTGCGGCATCTATCTGCACTGTGACAACCTCTCCGTAATCAAAATTACTTGGTAGATCTAATGTAACAGTATAACCGTTTGGAATTGTTTGATATGAGAATGATGTATTGAGATAGGTAAATTGAATCCCCTGAATATCAACAACTACAGAAGTGATATCTACACCCTCAATGTTATCGTATATATTAAAGTTCACATTTGCATCAATGGACACTTCATCTTCTCCGGGTTGAGGATTCCATTCTCCGGTATATGGTGGTTGGACATCATCTATTATCTCGAATGAATATTCAAAGGTTGCCATTGTTATTCCATTCAAATCTGAGGCATCAATTGCAACTTCAACTATTTCGGCAAGTTCAAAATCAACCGGTATATCAATAGTGATGTGATAAGCATTTGCATTACCATAATAGTAGAACAATCCATTATTGTGGGTATAGGTAACACCTTGTATTTCTACGATAACTGACGTTAAATTCACACCAATTCCGCTATCATAAATAATAAATTCAATATCAGTATTCTGCGGCACATTAACTGCTCCTGCTTCCGGGTCTAACCCACCTATATAAGGAGGCTGCAAATCCTCAACTGTCTGGAACGAATATGAATAAGTAGGCATCACATTTGCCGGATCTTCAAGGTCAGATGCATCTATTTGAATAATTATCAGATCATCAAATTGGAAATCCATAGGTGGATTTATTGTGACAATATAACTGAAAGGAGTACCGCTATAGAAGAATGAACTATTACTACTACTATAAATTACCCCATTGACATCAACTTGAACAGTGTTTATATCAACGCCATCTATATCATCGTAAATATAAAAAGTAACATCCGAATCTACTGGAATTCCAGTTGCACCCGCTATTGGATACAACGGTGTAACATAAGGTGGAACGGAATCTGCAAATAAGGAACAACATAATATTAAAATGAGAATAACTAAAATATGTTTCATTTTAACTCCATAAATTAGAATAAATTATAAACACTAAATTAATACAAAAGTGTCAATATATTAATATAAAGAAATTTTCTTTGTTAGATATTAAGTGATTTTATTTCTTTTACATTATTATAAACAGCTAGCATTTCTGCGGTTATTGCTATAGCTATCTCCTGTGTTGTTGTCTTGCCAATATTCAGTCCTATAGGCGCATGAACACTATCTATCAGAGCACCTGGATGATTATTCTTCTTGATTCTATTCAAAGCATCAGCAGCTTTGATCTTCGATCCGATCATTCCAATATATTTTACTTGAACATTTTTTTCACATAATTTATCTAAAATATCAAAATCATATTTATGCCCATGAGTAAAGATCACAATTGAATCATTTTCCTTAGGTTCAAACTTGTTTAAGAATTCAAAATAATCTGTAGCATAAACCTCTTTTGCAAGAGGGATTCTCTCTTTGTTGCCATATTCTTCTCTGTTATCTACCACAATGCAATAGAATCCAATTGAATTAAAAATTGGGACAATGCTCCGACAAAGATGTCCTGCTCCAAAAATATATACTTTCTTAGTTGGAGGGAAATATTCCAAATAAACTTTTGCATTTCCTCCGCACATCATGCCGATACCCTCAGATGTTTCAGTCAGTACAAATTCCAGGAAAGCATTTTCTTTAGTTTCATGAATTTCCTCGCATTTATCCAATACCATTCTCTCTAATTTACCACCACCAACTGTTCCTTCACTTGTTTTATCTTCATAAGAAATAAGTTTGAATCCAGAACGACCTGGTGTTTTTTCTACACCTTCTACAATAGTGGCAAGAACAAACGCAATGCCTTGCTTTTGATTTTCTACAACTTTTTGTAAAATGTCAAATACTGCTATTTCCATAATTTCTATCCTTTAAATTTATCATCAAACTCTTTTTTTGTGTTTAAATTATGCAGAATTGATTCATCATCGATCTCAATGAATTTCCTGCTTTCACTGTTATCATTAATTACATTTTTCAATTGTGAATCAATCGAGTAAGAAAGCACAATATTTTTAAATGCCGGAGCAAAAAGAATCGGATGTCCACCACGTTTAATTCCATCCTTCATATAAGATGGCTGTGTTATTAAACTATTAGAATCATAATTTGAAACTAACTCTTTATAAATATTTTGTGAAATAAAAGGTTGATCTATAAGCTGAAGCATTACAGCATTTTTCCCACTAACACTTTTAAATCCTTCTTGCACTGACGAAAACATGCCTTGCAGATGTAATTCATTATGAATAAAGCTTATTGCTTTGGAATCACCAAAATAAGCCAGCACTTCATTTTTAACAGTGTTCAAGTTATCTCCAAGTACTATGTATATATGATCTGAAAGAGAAATGATCTTATTAATTATGTGTGCAATAGCTGGAATCCCATCGATATCCAACAATGCTTTATCGCTTCCCATTCTGCTTGATTGACCAGCAGATAGAATAATAATTTCTAACATTATGTTCCCATTACTATTTTAACAACTTTGAATAACACAAATCTATAATGTTCTTTAATACTATTTAGATGAGAACTTGCGTTATAATTCATGTTAATACAGCGTTATTCGTATTCTTGCACTCTCTTCTGTAATTAAGAGCTTTTGTTCCAGGTTCATCATTTACACCTATATTTACTAAATAATTTGACACATAAAATCAATTTTTATTACATATCCAAGATTAAAGTTAATATTTATTATGTCAAATAATTCGGGGTTGAAGGGATATTATGGAAAATAAAAAAGAGCTTATAAGACAAATCAAGGCACTTACCAGAATTGGGATCGCACTTTCGGGTGAAAAGGATATTAACAACTTCTTTAAAATGGTATTAGAAGAGGCAATTAATTTTACTAATGCAGATGGTGGGACGATCTACACACTTTCGGAAGATAAACAAGCTCTTGATTTCACAATAATTTATACAAAATCTATGAACTTAAATCTTGGAATGGCTGATACAGCACAGTGGCCAAGTGTTCCGCTTTATAACGATAAGGGTAATAAAATATATAAAAACTTTGCAACTTATGTGGCGCATACCGGAAAGCCCAGCAGTGTAGGAGATGCTTATGATCAAAACATATTTAATAACAGTGGAACAAAGGACTATGACTCAACAAATAATTATCATTCTAAATCGATGGCCGCTATTCCCATGAAAGATCACGAAAATGAATTACTGGGGGTTATTCAACTTATCAATGCTTATGACAATGAAGGTAATATAACTCATTTCACCGAAGAACATCTTACAATGCTAACTTCCCTAGCCTCACAGGCAGCAATTGCCTTTACTAATAAAAACCTTGTAGAGGGATTAGAAAATCTTTTGTATCAATTTATTAAAAGTATTGCAGCTGCGATAGATCGCAAAGGTGAATACACAGGTGGTCATATCAAACGAGTTGCTTCACTCTCTGAAATGCTGGCAGATGTTATTCAGAAGGATACTAATATATATAAAGATATTCATTTTACTGATGAAGAATTGCAGGAGATAAGTTTAGCTGGCTGGATGCATGATGTAGGTAAAATCACAACCCCAATTTATGTTCGTGATAAAGCTAAAAAACTTGAAACAATCCAGGATAGAATAGAAATTGTTAAAAACCGTTTTGAACTGATCTCGGCTCTTATACACAAGGATATTGAATATTCAAAAACACAAGAAAATAAAAAAGAATTAAAAAAGCTTAATGATAAACTTATGGATGATAAGGAATTCATTATCAAGGTAAATACCGGAGGTGAATTCATGCGAGATGAATATATTGAAAGAATTAAGGAGATTTATAGTTTTAAATATACAGCAAATAGTAAGGAATACCATCTAATTACAGAAGATGAGAAAAAGAACCTTTGCATCCGCAAGGGAACACTGCTGCCGGAAGAATTAGAAAAAATGTGGGAACATGCTCTTGTCTCTCATGAAATGTTATCGGAGCTTACATATCCAAAGAAATTTAAGAATCTTCCACTTTATGCAGCCTCACATCACGAAAAACTTAACGGCAAAGGATACCCCTTCAATAAAACAGCAGAAGAACTTCCACTCCAATCACGCATCATTGCCATTGCTGATCTTTACGAAGCACTTACCGCTTCTGATAGACCATATAAAAAGGGCAAAACCCTTACAGAATCACTGAGAATTATGGCGTTTATGGTTAAAGATGGTGAGATTGATAAAGACCTGGTAGAACTTCTGATGGATTCGAAATTATACTTGAAATATGCTGAGAAATTCTTGAAGCCGGAACAAATTGATGATGTTGATATTGATACTTTAAAGAGAATATATAATAAATAATGATTATTAAACTGACTCAAAATCATGCAAAAGAACTAGCGAAACTGCATCTGAAGAAATACCGCACATTGCATAAGAAAACAATAGTTGAAGGTGTACGCCTGATAAGTCAATTGAATGATTATGGCATCAACTTTGATGAACTTATCGTCTGTGATAAAAATGAATTTGATACTTCCCAATATTCTGCTAAGCAATCCTTTATTGCCAGCCAAAATCAAATGGAAAAGATAACATCTACCAAAACACCTCAGAATATTGCAGCTGTAATAAGCACAATTCATATTCCGATTAAGCAAACACAATTTCTGCTCTATCTGGATGGAATAAGTGATCCGGGAAATATGGGAACAATATTTCGCACAGCAACAGCGGCAGGAGTTTCTGGAATAATCCTTTCACCCGATTGCTGTGAAATATATAATCCAAAAGTGATACGAGCATCATTGGGCTCGGTGTTCCATTTGCCTTCGGAAACTCGTGAGCATAACTGGCTGAAAAGTTTGCAAACTACTATCGTTGTTACAACATTAGAAAATTCTACCAATCTATTCGAACTATCAAAACCTGCCAGTTTAATGCTCGTTATCGGTTCAGAAGCCTTTGGAGTGAGCAAAAATATTTTACAACTAGCCAAACATAAAGTAAAAATACCCATTCCTGGAAAAATTGAATCGATAAATGCCGCTGTTGCTGCAGGGATAGCAATCTATCATTTTATTAATAAATAACTATGAATATAACCACAGAAGAACTCACTAACCAAAAAGTATGGCTTGCACCTCTAGCAGGAATTACCGATAATTCATTCCGAGCTATTTGTAAAGAATGCGGTGCTGATGTTGTGGTTAGCGAAATGATAAGCGTGGATGGATTGCTTTATAATAGAGACCGCAGTCTTGAATATGCAAATTTCGAAGAATCTCAACGCCCTTTTGGACTTCAGCTATTTGGTTCAGATCCAAAAATATTTAAGAATGCACTCAAAATCGCCTTAACTAAAAATCCTGATTTTATTGATATTAACATGGGCTGCCCGGTAAAAAAGGTAATAAAACGTGGTGCCGGATCTGCTTTGATGACAACACCCGATATTGCTGCTAAAATTGTGTGTGAAACAAAAAATATTCTATCGCCTCTCAATATTCCTTTATCAGTAAAATTCCGTTCCGGTTGGGATTTAAACAGCATAAATTCACTTGATTTCGGTATAAAAATGCAGAAAGCCGGAGCAGATATGATCTGCCTTCACCCCCGCACACGCGGACAGATGTTTTCGGGTAAAAGCAATTGGGATCTGATAGCTGAATTAAAAAGAGAAGTGACCATTCCCATAATTGGAAACGGTGATATAATCACGATTAACGACATGATAGCAATGTATGAACAAACCGGATGTGACTCGGTAATGATAGGTCGTGGAGTTATGGGAAAACCATGGCTATTCAAGCAGATTAATAACTATTTAGACACTGGAAATATCACACAGATAACTACAATGGAAAAACTGGAAATTATTAGGAGACACATGGAACTGATGATATTCCATAAAGGTGAGAAACAAGCTGTTTATGAAATGCGTACTCACTTTTCTCATTATACCAAAGGACTTCGCGGTGGAGCAGAAGTAAGAAACAGTATAAATAAATTATTTGATGTTGATAAAATACTTTTGCTGGTTGAGGAATTATTTAGAATACAAAATTCTAGGGAAAATCATGAAAGATCTTAAGAAACTGAATAATATTCTCTGGCAGGCAAAAATGCAGCTAAATACAAACTGGCTGGAAGCTAAGAGAATTCTGCAGACCGGATTGAAGGAATTTCCAAAAAATATTGAACTTCATCTTTTCATGGCTGAGGTCTACTATAATAAAAGATTATTCCGGAAATCTGTTGGTGCCTATCATGAAGTTCTGAAAATTGAACCGGAGAATGAAACTGCGATCTTTCAAATTGCGAATTCATTTATGGCGATCAATGAGTATAAACTGGCAATAAACTATTATGACATGCTCTATGAAAATTTCCCCGAATTGCTCTATAATAAAGCGTATGCATATTCTAAAGTTGGAAGAAATGAAAGAAGTATCGAAATTTTAGAAAATATATTTAATTTTAAAATATCCTCACTTCTTCCTTATATTTTTCTGGCCGAGTTATATTTTTTAGCTGGCAGGCATGACGACTCTATAAATACGTTGGAAAAAGCGGAGCTTAGATTTGGGAAACGGGGAAATATCTGTTATCTTAAAGGGCTGGCTTATTATAATCTAAAGAACATTCTTAAGGCTTATGTGGAATTTGAGAACGCTGCAAAGTTAAAAGTTAAATCGGCTAACTTTTTTAAGAATTATGCACTCACTTGTGATAAAATCGGGAAAACAGAAAAAGCTATAGAATTATTGATGAATGGCATTAAGAAAAATCCTTTTGATCCAATTGTATATATTGAACTTATCCAGATATACCTTGAGCATGATAGATATGGAGAAGCACTTTCGGTTGCAGAGCTTTCCAAAAAAAACGTCCCCTATTCCGTCACTCTCTCTATGTTGTACGATAAAATTGTGCTTTATTTTGAAGATAAGAAAACAAGAAAAGAATAAAATATGGAAGAATTCAGAATAGTTTGGTGGGTTATAGTTGTTATTTTTTATCTATTGGGAGTTATTGCAGCTCTTGATGCTATTTGGAAAGGCAGGACTTCTCAAGGTTCTGTTGCCTGGGCAGTTACACTTATCGCCTTCCCATATCTGGCAGTTCCACTTTACTGGATGTTCGGTGATAGAAAATTTCATGGCTACATAAATGCACGCCGTTCTGGTGATCTTAAAATAAATGATATTGCTAATAATCTTAGAAACAAATTAGAGAAGAAAAACCTGATCTCTGAAGATGAACATCCTGACTTCAGTATTTTTGAAAAATTGGCAGATATGCCTTTCACCTCATATAATAAAGCAAAAGTACTTATAAATGGAGAAGCCACATTTGGTGCAATTTTTAAAGGAATTGAGGAAGCACAGGATTATATTCTGGTACAGTTTTATAAGATCATTGATGATAAGCTGGGAACAGAACTGCAAACCAAATTGATTGCAAAAGCAAAAGAAGGTGTACGGGTTTACTTACTTTATGATGATATCGGCTGTACACCTCTGCCCCGTTCCTATATGGAGAAAATGCGCAATAACGGGATAAAAGTTCATAATTTTAAAAGCAGAAAAGGCTGGGCGCACAGATTACGCCTGAACTTTAGGAATCACCGAAAAATTGTTGTAGTCGACGGAAAAATTGCTTACGTGGGTGGATTGAATGTGAGCGATAAATATATGGGAATACATCCAAAGTATGGTTACTGGCGCGATACCCATGTGAAGTTAGAAGGACCTTCTGTGCAAAGTGTTCAACTACCCTTTATCTCTGATTGGTTCTGGGCAACCGGAAATGTTCCCGAACTGAACTGGGAACCTAACTACAAACAAGATTGGAAGAATAATATTTTAGTTCTACCCAGCGGACCGGCGGATGAATTGGAAACCTGCGGAATTTTCTTTGTTCATGCAATAAATTCTGCTAAAAAACGTTTATGGATAATCAGCCCTTATTTTGTACCCGATCAGCAGGTTTTGTGTGCATTGCAATTAGCCGGACTGCGCGGTGTGGATGTGAGGTTAATGATCCCCGAGAAATCTGATCTGTTTATTACCAACCTCTCCACACTTTCCTACTTGAAGGATATCACCAAAGTCGGTATTAAGGTGTATAGATATAAAAAGGGATTCCTACACCAAAAAACGATGCTGATAGATAATGAACGCTCTATGATTGGTACTGCCAACCTGGATAACCGATCCTTCCGCATAAATTTTGAGATCAATATATTATTCAGCAGTGTTGCATTTGCTAAAAAAGTTGAAAATATGATGATTGAAGATTTTGCCAACAGTTTTCAAATTACCGAAGAGGACTACACTAAAAAACCATTCTGGTATAAACTGGCAGTTAAAGTTGCACGGTTACTGGCACCGATACAGTAAAAGAAATGCCCTAAAGGATCAAAGATGCAGAGATACAAGAATAATAAAGAAAAGAAAACATGATAGCGATTTGGCATTTTTCTGTAAAGACGCAAAATCTTGCATCTCAACGATAAGAGTAGCGAGAAAGAGTAAGGGCTTGCCGAGGTAAGCCCCGACAGTCAAAATTTATAACTTGTCTCAACTGATATGAAATAACCGGATTTGTACCTACTTGACTTTACAGAAGCACAGCGAAAGTAAAATTAAGAATGAGAAATGTAACATTATAGGTAAAAATTCCTAACTCCATTATCCGGTAACTGCCGGATTACAAAGTCAGCTCTTTTTTATGTTATTTATTCCATGATAACTTAACCGTAAATGAATTGAAATTATCCAAATCATAATTTTGAGAGTAACTTACCTGCGGTAAAGATGTATAATCTATTTGAAGGTTAATAGGATAATCAGTAAATTTATAGACCGGTATATCAATCCCAAGACCATAAGTGAAATCAGTAAGTTGATCTGTATTATCAGAATCTATATTTTCATAATAGTAGCCGCATCTCAAGGATAACATCTCAATGAATTTTGTTTCCAATCCCAAATGAAGTCCATCGCGATAATCATAGTTTAACAAATATTGATATTCTGCCTGACACAATACTTCAACAGTATTATTATTTATTTCCGGTAGAAATGAATAGCTGATCCCAAAACGAGAAATTGCTGGAAGTTCCTCATCGACAGAATCATATTTAACTTTAGAAAAAGTAAAGTTTCTAATGCTGACACCAAATGATATTTCATCTTCCGAAGCAAAAAAAGAGGTTAGTTTGTGTTTATAAATCGTTCCAACATCAAAAAACAGAATACTATGAGGATCACCACCATAATTCTCGGTAAAGCGATTGATATTAAATCCAACCGACAGGTTTTCTGATAAAGGAGTAGCCATTGTTAATGTATAGTTTAATAAATAAGGAGTAACTTTTTTGAAAGGTTCAAAAGGATTTTCTTCATCAACCACGCCATACTCTTCTCCATAAGACATAAGATTAACATTAAATCCAATTATAATATTATTATTAAAGTTGTATCCCGATCCAAATTGGTAATATCTGGCTTTATCAATTACATAATAAGGACTGGAAGTAGTAAATTTTACATCCATAAAGTTGATATTGGCAATACCCGCAGGGTTATAAAAATATGTATCTATATCTCCATCAATTGTTACATATCCCCTGCCCATCGCTTCTGCTCTCGAACTGGGTTGCCGACCAAAAAATAACTCCTGATATGCATCTCTGTAATCTGCGTGTAATGCAACAAATAATGACAAAATAATAATTACTAAAAGCCAGTACTTTTTTACATTCATTCTAACTCCTTGAGTTTATATATACTCAACTAATGTTAACGTAAACGAAATTAGATAAAAGAAATATAACTGTCAAATAGAAATTAATCTCACATTTTGAAAAAAAATTATTTAAAGATAACTTCATACTTCGACTCCGCTCAGCATGATAAAAAGTTTAAATGTTTAATGGTTGGAAAAAAGGAAAAAGAAAAAGTGTTATCAACTTATCCCAAAATTCCTATGGAATTTAGGACAAGTTTCTACAAAAGACTTGGCACAAACCGATAGGTTTTATGTTAAGTCGAACGAAGATTTCCATAATTTCCCATTTCACTTTTCACATTTCACTTTTCCTATTGAAAACGATTACAATGTTTTCAACAACTCTTTCACAGCTCTTTTAAGTTGAACATCATCATCATTAATTATCTGCTTGGGAGTAGGATCTACAAAGATATCGGGAATCGCACCGTTTCCTTCCATATTTTTACCCGTTGGAGTAAACCATCCGGTGGAGGGCATTCGCATACTGGAGCCATCCATAAAAGTATAATGTCCCGTTCCAATTACTGAACCACTGGTAGGCATCCCGATCACAGTTCCCAGATTTAACTGTTTGAATAAAGTTGGAAAGATCTCAGCATCAGAGAATGAATTCTCATTAATCAACAAGACCATTGGAACATCTACTGTATTGCCCGGATTTTTGTATTTCACATCACCACCGTAGCCTCTGTAAGTACTCAGCGCATATGGTTTCTTAGTCAATAACTCTACAAGCCAGTCATGAATGTAACCACCACCGTTATTTCTCACATCAATTATCAGAGCTTTTTTATCAGCATTTTCGGCAAACAGATCCTGAATAAATTTTTTATAGCTTGTATTATTCATACTTCTTATATGAAGATAACCTATCTTTCCATCAGATAATTCCTCAACTTTTTTTATTCGTTCTTCCACCCAGTTATCATAATAGAGTTTGTAGTTTTCCCAGTAACTCAATCCTTTTATAGTAACAACTTTCATACCGTCATCACATATTATTCCCAGCTTGATCTTCTCATCAATTTTATTCTTGAAGTTAGCAAGAATATCCATCCCTTCCCCGATCTCTTTTCCATCTACAGAAAGCAAAATATCTCCTGCTTTAATATTATGCGGTTTGTTTAATTTTGATTTCTTATAGATTTTTTTTATCGTTATACCGTCTTTGGGGAAATCTGTATAATCGAGTTCAAATCCGCAATAAGCGGTTGAGTAAGTTTTGTATTTAGAATCATTACGCGGATAGAATCCTGTATGCGAGGCATTCACTTCACCAATCATTTCATCAATTATCTTTTTTAAAATAGATGGATCATCCGCAAATTGGAGATATTTAGAGAAATCTTTCTTCGATCTTTTCCAATTTACACCATGCATATCGGGATCATAAAAGCCTTTACCAAATTCAACCCAGACTTGTTGGAAGACATCTTTATTCAGTTGGAATTTATCGTAGAAATATTTGTGATCCATTTTAATGAGTTTTGCTTTCTTTCCCTTTTTCGGTGTAAGTTTATATAGTTTTTCTTTAAGAATATAATAGAATACTTTGTTCTCTTCGTTAAACTTCATATTTTCGGGTTCAGTAGAAATAGATGTGATCAGTTCATCACTTTCACCAGTATAATCTGCTTTTCTTAAAGTGAATTTTTTATTATTGTAATTCATATAATATAGTGTTGAATCATCTTTTACATGTGCTATCAAGTTAGTCCCCGGTTTAGAAATTATTGTAGTAACTCTATCTGAGAAACCTTCTGTGTCTATCTTTAATGGATCTTTCTTTTTCTCATCTTTATCTTTTTTGTCCTTATCTTTCTTATCATTGTCATCCTTCTTTTTCGGCGGATCTATGATATCTTTCCAATTATCTTCTTCATTATAGAAATCTTTTCTGGCTAAAAGATCAACTCGTTTGATGTTACCATTTTCACTAAAGAAAGCAGATTTATTATCTTTTCCCCAGAAGAAACCAGTTATCCAACCATCAAAATTGTAAAGCAGCTCTTTTTTATCATTCTCAATATCATATAAATAAATATGTTGAGTCCATTCCTCGGGACGTGTCTCCCGATAGAGAGCAAATTTTTCTTCAGGGCTAATTCTAAAATGGTTAGATACATATTGATCACTGATAATTGTGTGGATGTTATTGCACAAGCTGTCTGCAAGCGCAACCTGACGTTTTCTTTCATCATCGGAAAATCCGATAGCCAGAGTTTTTCCTTCCCGCACGATCCAGTCGATATATTTGTTGTCGCTCCATTCTATCTTTTCAATATTTGTTATATCTTTGATGTTAACTCTGTATAATTGCAGTTGACCATTTATCCTTTTTGTGAAGAGAATGATCTGATTATCGCTTAAGATCTCAATATCTCCAATCCCTTTCTGATCACAGGTTATCTGTTTTACATCTCCTCCTTTTTCAGGAACTGCAAAGAGATCAAATTTATAGGAGAACACTACCAGTTTTCCATTATCGGAAACTGAATATTTTGAAGCTGAATTCTTCACATCTTCTCTTTCAACTAGATTCACATAACAATCCTGATCTACTTTAATTTTCAGTTCTGTAGCTTTATTTGTATCAGGATCGTATTTCCATAAAGTATCAAATCGTTCAAATACAATACGGTCGTTTATTTTTGCAATTGCTAAATTGCGAGCTGACCATTTTTTAAATTTTGTAAGTTGCTTGCGCTGCTCAAAATTATTATTGCTCGCTTTGTAAAGTTGGAA
>JAYEKK010000014.1:0-21605 GCA_034660955.1 Candidatus Cloacimonadota bacterium
AAAAGATGTAATTTTTCTTTGATCAATTTGTAATGCTTTATATCAGAATAGGCATCACCGATCATCGTGTGAACAACAGTATGACCATTTTGTAGAGCTATGTTTGCAGCCTGATGATATGAATGAATTATTGCATCGTCAGTTAAATTCTTATGAAACCAATTTGATGCTTTTCCGTTTGCTCGTTTAAATAAATAGCCGTTAAAATCTGAAGGAAGAGGCTTTTCCCAATCAATCATTTTAGCAGCTTTTGAATTTATTACACAGCTATGTCCATCAACTCGTCTAAGAATGAGAGGTGTATCAGGAAAAATCTTATCAAGTTCTTCAATAGTTGGGAATCGTTTTTCTATTATATTATTTTCATCAAAATGAAAAGAAAATATCTTTCCACTAAATGGTTTTGTTTCAGCAAGTATTTCAAATACTTCCTTAAGTGAAGTAACATTTTCCAAGTTTGCATTTAAGCTGTATAAGCCGCCTTCAAATGAATGAGTATGAGTATCAATAAATCCTGGGTAAACGAAATTGTAATGAAGATCGATTTTCTCAACATTATCGATTTCCGGGGTTTGAATATATGTTTCCCTAATGTATCCTTTATTATCTACCAGCACAGCAGAGACAATGTCGCCTTCTTCTTTCATTGTATAAAACTGTGCATTATAAAATAATTTCATAAATTTCCTTGTAGTGGCAGATTATTAATCTGCCTTTTCTTAGACAGTTCAGTGAACTGTCACTACACACAACATTTTCGTAGTGTCAGATTTTAATTAACAACTAACAATAACTAACAATAACGAACAAAAACCAAAATAAAAAATAATTTTTTAATCTATTGTTTCTCTTTCAAATTCCCAAACTTCTAACAATCAATAATTTTTATTTCTTTGTTAGTTAGAAAACCTTCCGGATGGATAAAATCCTCCGTAATGGTTGAGATAGTCAACCATTGCGAAGGTCTTGTTTCTCAACCATTAGACAGGCAAGAGAATCCCAGCATCGTTTGCGTCTCAAGCCGATGCATCATTCGCAAGATTATTTTTCAAGAAATCAATACCGGTATTTTGTTGTGCTCGTTGTATCAATTCAGCACTGATTCTATTATGAGCATTAATAAGCTTTTTCAGATCAATTTCTGTTTCTCCTTTTTTGATACGGATATTTCCGTTAATGATCAGATAGTCAACCGGACGCATTCTTTGAGTAAAGACAAGTGCTGCCAAAGGATCGGAGAGTGAACCGGCATATTCCAAATGATCTAGTGAGAATAAAGCAATATCCGCTTGTTTCCCAATCGTTAATTCTCCTATATCGTCTCTGCCAAGAGCTGCGGCACCTCCACGAGTTGCAATACGAAGAACTTCTCGGGCTGTTAGCCAGAATTCAGGTTTTCGTAGACGGCTTAGCAGCATCGCCTGCCTGATCTCAGAAAGCATATTACTGGAGTCATTTGAGGCAGATCCATCTACTCCGAGACTTACAGCTACTCCTGCTTTCAGCATCTCTTTTATTCTTGCAGTTCCGGAACCAAGACGCATATTAGATGATGGGCAATGTGAAATTCCCATTCCACAATTACCCATTTTTTTAATCTCTTCATCAGAAAGATGAACTGCATGAGCTACCCAGGCATTTCCACTGATCCAACCGAGTGAATCGAGATAGGCAGCAGGACGGTCTCCAAATTTTTCAATACAGAAATTCTCTTCATCAATTGTTTCTGCCAGGTGTGTATGGAACATTAGATTTTTTTCTTTTGCCAATTTAGCAGTTCGCTTCATTAACTCTGCAGTAACGGAAAATGGGGAACAGGGAGCTAGAGAAATTCTAATCATTGCACCATCTTTAGAGTCATGATATTTTTCTATTAATCGAAGAGAATCCTTCATGATCTCTTCTTCGGTTTGAACTACATCATCCGGAGGAAGTCCACCATCTTTTTTACTTAAAGACATCGAACCGCGAGTTGGTTGGAACCGAATTCCTAATTTCTGAGCTGCTTCAATCTCGATATCTATGAGTTCATTATTACATTTTGATGGGAAAAGATAAAGATGATCTGAACTGGTTGAAACTCCACTTAGCATCATCTCTAAAAGTCCGGTCTGAGCACTTGTAAATATAGCCTCATCATTAACTTCGCGCCACACCTCATAATGATTTACCAACCAAGGGAATAGCTCTTCATCCTGCATTCTAGGAATGTTCCTAGTTAAAGTTTGAAATAAATGGTGATGAGTATTAATAAATCCTGGCAAAACAACCATTCCGGCAGCATCTATCTCTTCATCATAATTGCCTATATAAGGTTGTTTACCTATAGAAACAATTTTATTATCTTCAATGAGTATATGTCCACCACTCCATTCATCCATTTTATCATTCATAGTAGCTATAAATTTTGGATTTTTAATTAAGATCTTTTTCATAATATTTCCTCTAATAATTTGTAAAAGCGATAAACCGGAAATCCCATTACATTAAAATAGCAACCGGAGATCTTTTTAACAAATTGACTTCCCATACCCTGGATTCCATAAGCACCGGCTTTATCCATTGGTTCTTTTGTATTTATGTATTCCTCGATCTCATATGCCGTAAGTTTCCTGAAAGTTACTTTTGTTTTTTCATAACCGGAATAAATTTGATTTTTATATGAAACCGCAACACCGGTATAAACATAATGATATGTACCGGATAAGCGAGTAAGAAATTCTGCAGCTTGATATTTGTTTTCGGGTTTTTCCAGGATCTCTGACTTTTGATACACAATTGTATCGCTGCCAACGATCAAGTAATCGTTGTCTACTATCTTTCTTATAGCAAGAGCTTTATTTACTGCATGTGTCATTACAAGTTTTCTAGGGTTATTGCAGAAATTGTTTTCATCGATATGAGCCGGCATTTGTAATGCTTTTATCCCAATCATTTCAAATATTTCTTTCCTGCGCGGAGATGCCGATGCAAGTATCACCTTTTTATCTTTTAATAAATTATGAATCATATATTATTTTTCCTTTTATTAACATAATAATTATTAATTTTTTTTTTAATCTGGATTAATTGTCAATAGTTAATTAAGGGAATGGATAGAAGAATGAAGATTAGATATTTATTATTTCATTTGAGAAATTACTCTCGATAAATATGAAATAAACACATATTTAAAACATTTACAGAAGTTCAATAACCTTGACATTTTATAATCATTATCGAATTTAACGTGCATGGAGAAAAAATGAATAAACATAAAAAATTTAATACAAAAATATTTAAGAGCACATATAAAATTTTGAATAAACATAACATTCCATTTTGGCTGGAGTCAGGTTCTTTGCTGGGAATTATTAGAGATAATAAAAGTATTCACGAACATAAATATATCGATATAGGAATTCCCGGAGAATATTTTGATAAATTCATGAAACTAAAAAATCAGTTTGTTCCATTTTACAGGATTAAACAAGTTATTGATCTTTCAAAAAGGAAGTGGATACCGAACGATTTTCCTAAAGCTGTGATCTTAAAAAAATTAATAAAAAGCAAGTATGCAGGGCAAAAAATTAGAGTAACATTCAAATATAAGAAAGATGATAAATATATTTGGGTAGATAAAAGAAGCTGTAAATGGGTTAGCTCCCACTTTTTTGAAAAACTGGATAAGATCAATATAAATGGAATGGAAATCTGTGTACCAGGAGATGTTAAAAATTATCTTACAGCACGGTATGGTAACTGGAAAACAGTAAATAAAAACTGGTTAAGCAGCATTGATGATCTTTCTATTGTTGATTCTGAGACGATTAGTAAAATTTCCCCAAAAGACAGAATTAGAAAACACACAAAAAAACCGATAAAACTGGAGGGAAAGTATTATAATAGGATGAAAAGATTGATCTTATTTGCTATAAAGATCTTAGAGAAAAATAATATTCCATATTGGATGGATGAAGGAACTTTACTCGGGATAGTACGCGATGGAGACCTTTTACCTTGGGATCATGATGCAGATATGGGTGTTCCTGGAGAATATGCAGAAAAACTGTGGAAAATCAGATATCAATTCTTTCCAGTATTTTTTGTAGTAAGGAAAATGGCATCAAGTTCCTGGGTACCGGGAAAATTAAGAAATATGAAACTTAAACCTCCTTTTGAAAGGATCGCAGGAATTAATTTGCATATTGATCTTTTTTTCAAGTATAAAGTTGGAGATCGTCAACATTGGATAATTATGAATGCGTTAAAACATTCCGAAAGTAAATTCTTTGATAAATTGGATACAACCACATGGGAAGGCAGAAAAGTAAATATTCCCTCAAATGTAAAAGAATACCTTCGTTTAAATTATGGGAAATGGGAAGTACCTGATCCTAATTTTGATCCAAGTATAGATAACGGAACAATTGCCGAAAAAGGATTTAAATAATATATGAATAAAAAAGATAGAAAGTTTAAAGAATATAACAAACAAATGTTTAGGGATTATAAAAAATCTATTAAACATGCCATATTTGATGAAACCTTAACCCTTTATATATTAAGGCCGATTGCCTTTATTTTTGTTAAGCTGTTTTATCCAACTTCTATTACACCAAATCAGGTTTCATTAATGACCACAATAACCGGAATAGTCAGTGCTTATTTCTTCTCTCGTGGTGATGTCGTCAGTTTTGTGATAGCAGGATCATTATATTTTCTTGCCATGGTTTTAGATTGTGTAGATGGCATGATAGCTCGCTTAAAAAATAATGGAACAGCTGTTGGTAGAATCATCGATGGGGTTTCAGATTATATCGTTGGTACATCAGTTTATATAGGGATGGGTATTGGCTTTGGAAAAGGGATGATCAATGTAAAATTCTTACCATTTAGTTATTGGTGGTTTTTAGCCATAGCTGCCGTAAGTCATATCGTTCATGCTATGTTAGTTGATTACTACAGATCTGAATTCATGTCTCATGGTTTGGGTAAACAGCAATCAACATGGGAAGAAAAGAAAAAATTCACAGATGAACTTAATAAAATAAAACACCAGAAAGGTAAATTATTCGAGAAAATATTAATTGCTGTATATCTTGGATATTCACACTTGCAATTATTTAAAATTGATACAAATATGGATACAAAAGAAGAGTATAACAAATTATTATATTTCAAATCTAATAAGTTATTAATAAGACTGTGGTTCTGGATCGGTCCCACAGCCAGTGCTTTTATCATTATGATTTCTGCTTTTTTATTCAGACCAATAATTTTCTTTGCTTTCACTATCGGGTTTGCCAATATCTACATGATCATTTTGTGGATTATTCAAGTGAAGGTAAATAAAAAAATCCTTATAAAGAATAAGAATTTATAAGGATTTATTAACAAATAATCTAATCAATTTCTTTTCAACTCAGCTTTCCAAACAAATAGGATCATTATTGCTGCAAATACAGCACCGAATATCCAGAAATAAAAGGCTGCATTCCAACTGTAATTATCTATAAGATAACCGGTTCCAACACCTGTTAAAGCTGCTCCAACATAGCCCATAGCGTCAATAAAACCTGTTACGGATGAAGCCGCTTTTCTAGATCCCAGATCTGCCGGTAAGGCAGCTACCAGAAGTACGTGAGGTCCAAAAGTGAAGAATCCAATAAATAATAATATTACTAAACTGAGAACCCAATTTGCTCCGGGAACTATTCGATAAAGATAACAGAATGCAGCTAATAAGATTAACATGATAAATGCTATCGGTGCTCTACGATGTTTAAAAATGTGATCTGATGCCCAACCTGCAAAGATTGCTCCCAATCCTCCAGCTACAGGGAATGCAATTGCTTTATAAGCAGCTAGAGAAATCTCAGCACCCTGCTCTTCGAACATATAAGTAGGTGCCCAGCTCATAAAACCGTATCGAACAATATTCAATCCAAAAAGAGCAAATCCAGCAAACCATACATAAGGGTTTAAAAGAGTAATCTTTAATGTATTATTAAAACCTATATGATGATCCTTTTTAGTTTCATTATTATCAATTCCTTGTTCCTGTTCTTCCAAAGTTGGTAAACCCACCTCTTCAGGTGCATTACGTGCTCTAATGTACCAATGAATTGCTATAATAATACAAATTGCAGCAGGTATAAAGAAGGTAAATCTCCAGTTCATATATTTTGCAATAGTTCCAGCTAAGAACCATGAAAAAGCCCCTCCAATTATATAGCTTGTACCAAGTTTCCCTGAAATTTTTCCTCTAATTTTTTTGGGGAACCAGTTTGCTTTTGTTTTTACAGTAGGACCCCAGCCCATTGATTGAACATAGCCATTAACACCCCAGAGAACAGCCATCAAAATTAAAGAACCTGCCGCAAACCCGAATATGATATTGAGTATTGCTGAGGAGATCAAACCAAATGTAATTATCCTTCTTGCATTGATCTTATCTCCAAGTTGCCCATTGATGAACTGTCCAAGAGCATAAGCAAAGAAAAGACTTGTGAGTACAACTCCCATATTTGTTTTTGTTAAACCAAACTCGCTCATAATGCTTGGCATTGCGATTGAGATGTTTACTCTCAATAGATAAAATGATGCATAGGTTATCCACATCATCCAAAACATTTTCTTCTGCCATTTTTTAATACTTAAAGCTGTTTCAGAATTGTTTGTCATTGTTTTCTCCTTAGTTTTTATTAATTGTTTCTGAGAATATCCAGCGAAGTTGAACTAAAATCTCTTGAACATCTTCTTCGTTATCTGCTTCGTATTGCGTCATTTTATAGTTAGTTTGAACAAATAATTTTGGAGCGTTATTAACATCTCTCATAATGTGATAATTTATACCAGCGATAATAGTATTTTCTACATCATTATCATTATCTGTATTTGGATCGTGAATATCATAGCGAGCTAAGATTTCGACCTTATCACTAATTTTATAAACCGGCAAAATGGAGATAACATTGGTTGTTACATCATCTAAATTATCTACATTTGGTGCTGATTCTACTTTCTGAAGATATTCTGCAAGTAAGGTAAAATTGCCAAATGCAAACTTTCCAATTCCAACCATTAAATTGTATTCTTCGCGGTTATCTGCATCAACCTCATTTTCCGATCTGAACATATATGAACCACCAAGAGTTACTTCATTAATTGGGGTGATTCTGAGATTTGCAACATAATTCATGTCACTGTTAATATTCTCACCAACTTTTTTATAACCTTCTCCATTATAAACACACAGGTTATATGATCCAAAACCATTTGGAATCTTACCACTGAATCCCAAACCCAAATCAGTGGAACTAACGAATTTGTATATGTCAGAAGGATCTCCTTCAATTGTTGGATAGCTCCATTCATAGATCGTGCCGAAATAGGTTTGCATTAATCCAACTGTAAGTTTAGAATCTTTAATAGGAATAAAATTACTGAAATCAAGATAAGCATATTTGATCTTTAATCCTGCTCCGTCAGCAACTTTATTATCATCATCACTGAAAAAATCTAAATTAAAACGACCTTTAATGTCTTCACTGAATTTTGGTTCTAAACGGAAGTAGCCCCGTTTAAGAGCCATTTCGTTTTTTATTACTTCACCTTCACTCATCTGGTAAGTCCAACGATTCCAAAGTTCCATCTTGAACTTCGTCTCAGCTTGTAATGAACTAATAATCATTAAAGTAAGAATTAAAATAAATAATATTCTCTTCATTTACTCTCCTTTTTAGAATTATTACTTCCATTTATTTTGTTTTTTATACTTGTAGATGACTGTGAAGGATAATACGGAATAACCATCACTTCACCACCAATACTCTCCATAACTTCACGAGCTTCTTCAATTGCTTCATCAGTATGGCTTGTGCTTTCCATTAAAATATCAGGCTTGATCTTTTTTACATTTGGCAGTGGAGAATATGTTTCTTGTGTTACTACTAAGTCTACAAATTTCAATGCATTTGCCAGGTCGTATCTTTCATCAAAAGAGATGATCGGTCTAGACTTTTTCTCCATTACAGCTTCATCTGTTAAAATTCCAACAATTAATTTGCCATCCTTTCCGGCAATTGCTTTGGCATTTTCCATCATTTTAAGATGACCTTTATGAACAAGATCCAACACATAATATGAATATACAATTTTCATTTTTCTATTTCTCCTTATATTTTAATTTTTATCTTGTAAATGTTTCACTATTACCTTCACAATTCTTCCAGATGTTTTTCCATCTAGTTTGTAGAGCATTTTTTTAATATATTTATTACGTATTTTAATAAAAGGATCAGGTTGATTAAAACACTTATCAAGTGCATTGGGAAGTTCTCTTGGGGAATTGATATGATAGCAGAAATCATAAAGATCTGATTTCATTTCTCGATCAATGCGTCTTTTGAACATTCGCTTCTCGCTTATTCTATGGGATAGTTTCTTTTTATAAAAATCACAGATTATCACATGTTTCTGTAAAGCCATCATTTCGTATATAGTGGAGGATGCTTCTGTTAACATGACATCAGCAGCGCGATATAATGGAACAATATTATAGTCTTTCGCTTTTATGATTTTAACTGAAGGAAAACGTTTCTCGATCCTCTTGATCAGTTTTCTCTGCTTTTTAAAATTCATTCCAGCAAAATTACTTCTAAAATAGACCCATTGATGAAGTTTGATTATTAAATTGTAGTTTTCGGTTAGTTTAATGAGGTTAAGACCAAAAATCTCGAAGCTGCTGGGATAGAATGTAGGAGCATACAGAATAGTTTTCTTGGAAGGATCAAGATTCAATTGTTCCAACACTTCTGTCTGAGTTCCTATCTCTCCGTTAAAAAGTGGGTCAATTTTGGCAAATCCTACAAGTTCCAGATCAGATTCCACACCGTAATCTCTTAACTGTTTCTCTCTGAATGAACCTTCAATAAAACGAATATCGAGCCTTTTATTGTGGTCACGATAATAACTTGGTTTAATCCCAATTCCATGATAAATCAAGCAGCAAATTGTGTTTGGACCACAAAACTCCTTGATTGGATACCTGCCCCAACCGCATATAAAAACGTCCGGGTTGAGTTGGCTGATAAGTTTCTTGCGATCTTCTTCATCATTTCCAAGGATATATTTCCAATCATAATTATCAAAAATCTTTAGGGCTAGTTCTCTCTCTTCTAAATCAATATTGTGTGATGTGGAGAAATAAACATCAAAGGTAGGATCTTTAATTAACAATTTCGCTACAGGCTCCATTTGCGGTAGGTGATACAAATGATAACTATCTATTAAAACCTTAAAGCGTTTAGCCATTTTTACCTCTGCCTTTCATCAATATATCTATTTTGTCTTTTACTCTTTTGGCAGATTTGCCGTCAAGTCCAGTAAAAAAATACTTTTTGTATTCCACTAGTTTTGTTATCATATCTTGTGTTGGATTTAATGCAGACTTAACAACAGAAAGTAGATCTTCCGGTTTATACATTTTTGGAAAAGCTCCTTCCAGCCAATCTTTTGGATCAATGGAAACGGATTCCATTCCGTCTGAGTGTTTCAATTTTGATTCCGGTAAAACGTAAATAATTCCATGTTTTCCTAGAGCCAAGAACTCATTGATCACACTTGAAGTATCGCTGATAAGTGTATCGGCTAAAAATAAATATGGATAAATATCATAATCTTCTTTTTCGATCAGGAATACATCGCTGTGTTTTTTAGCCAATTTTTCGTAGAATTTGTGTTGAGAATGTGAAGCATATTTTCCACCCCAACTGTATGGATGTAATTTAACTATCAGATTGTATTCCGGCAACAGATCGGTAATTCGTGACTGTACATAACTTATACAACTTGGTTTGTAAGAAGGTGCAAAAAGCACTGTTTTTTTGTTTGGATCAATGCCGAGTTTTTTGGTTAGCTTAACATTATCATAATATCCTTCCCAAAAAAGAGGATCAAGTTTTGGAAGACCTGTAAGATAAAAATCTGCAACATCTTGCCAACCTAAACTTTTTATATAATCGAACCAACAATCTCCCTCCAGAAAAACATGATAATGATATTTTTTTTGCTTTTGGATATTCCTGATACGTAACGTTTTTGTTCCAACTCCATGATCAAGATGAACTCTGGTAACATTACCATAACGTTCGGGGTGTTTAAGTACATCTCCGCAGATAACAAGATCAAAACCGCTAGTTCGATCAGTTATTTTCAATCCCATTCTAATTAATCGTTTTTCAATTTGTTTTTTTTGGGGAAGCAGAAAAATCCCTAAAAATCTTTTCTCGTCTTTTCCTATATAAAATTGAATATTATATTCAGGATCTTTTTTCATTTCTTCATAAACAGGTTGTAAAGAATTGAAATAATATTCTTTTTTTAAATCGAATAATACTTTTATCATTATCGTAAATATCCTTTTTTGAACTTTTCATGGTAGAGAATTTGAAGTTTTCTAAATAAATTCACAGGTTTACTTTTGCCTTGCAGCTCTTTATTATTTACAATCTTTTCTAAAATAGAAATAAGGTTTTCACATATCTTTCCATCAATTCTGGGGTTGACCTCTTTAATATGATTAATTCTATTTTGATGGAATTCCTGAGGGTCATTCAAGCTTCTATCAATTGCCTGTCGCAATTGAGAGGGTTGAGTGATATCAATTCCCTTATCCTTTCTGCTTTGAGTATTAAAAGTGATCACAGGTTTGTCGAGGATCATAAATTCGTAGGCAACAGAAGAGGTATCCGTGATCAGAATATCAGCAAGATGTAAATATGGCGTAATGTCGTAGTCATTAATAATTCTGATGTCATTAGAATGGTTAATACTGTCTTTAATTTCTTTATTCATTAATTCATGAAACTTTAAAAACCAGATCTCATCTTCATTAATAATATCTGGTATTATCGGAAGCAAACTTTCTGCAGATTGCATTTTATTACTGTGAGTAGGAGCAAAAAGAATTACTTTTTTATCTTTTGGAAGATTAAATTTATCTCTTAAATTATTCGCAGGATAATTAATTATATGATCAATTTTTGGCCAACCGGTTTCCTTAACTAAAAAGTATCTCTTTTTCTTCTGAAATTTTTCATACTTATTAGTAACAAAGGGACCTGAAGTACAATAAACATCAAAGAAATGCCGTATCTTAAAGTGAGATGCTTTTTCAACACCTAATCCATGAAATATTTGCACTTTAATTCCGGGAATTCTAAAATCAACAAAATTACCCGGAACTATCACAAGATCAGGTGAGATTTTTTTTGTTTCATCGATATCTTGCAGCAGTTTGTTACGCATAAGATCGGGGGAAAGTTCCTTTCTGACTTTCTTAGAAGCAAAAAAGGTAAATTTGTGATCCGTAGTTTCCAAATATTTTATGATAGGTTCTATGATTGGGAGAGAATATTTTTTAGAAATATAAAACAGTATCTTCATTATTTATTTTGGATCATTAAATTGAAGATCATATAGTGTTTTATATCTTTCACAAGTTTCCAGCAATTCTTGATGTTTTCCCATCCCGACTATTTTTCCTTTGTCCAGAACCACGATCTTATCTGAAGAAAGAATAGTGGAAAGCCGGTGTGCGATTACTATCACAGTTCTGTTCTTAGTAGCTTGTTCAATGGCTTTTTGTACTTTCATTTCAGCTTCAGTATCGAGTGCGCTGGTTGCTTCATCAAATATCAATATTGGTGGATCAGCAACAACAGCCCTAGCAATGCAAAGACGCTGTCTTTGACCGCCGGAAAGGTTGGATGCCCGAGTGTGAAGAAGTGTTTCATATTGGTTGGGAAGTGAATCTATAAATTCGTCTGTATAAGCTATTTTTGCAGCTTTAGCGATCTCTTCTTGAGTAACATTATTAAGAGTTCCATACCCGATATTATTTGATATTGTATCACTAAACAAGATCGATTCTTGAGTTACAGTGCCCATCAGAGTCCGCAGATCTTGTATTTTAATATCCCTAATATTATTGTTATCAATAAGAATCTCACCGGATGAAGTATCATACATTCTTTCCAGTAGATTCACCATTGTTGTTTTACCGGAACCGCTACTACCAACCAAAGCAATTTTCTCACCTTTTTTGATAGTAATATTTATATTCTTCAGCACTTTTTCCGATCCATTGTAAGAAAAACTAACATTCTTATATTCTATTGCACTATCAAAGTCTCTTTTCGCTATCTGCGAACTACTTTCAGTAATTTCAGATTCTCTATTCAATATTTCAGAAATTCTTTCCACAGAAACCATTGCTTTTCTAATATTCGCATAGGCCTTTGTTATAGCTTTCATTGGATGCAGCATCGAGAAAATTGCCAGCATGAAAGCAATGAAACTTCCAAACGAAAAATTCATATTAGGATCAAGGACTTGATAACCTCCGATCAACAGCACAACAACACCTGTGATAACACTATTCAATTCCGAGAGTGGAACATTGAAAGCATGATAGATCCTCGATTTCATCCAGAATTTGAAATGCTTATTGTTGATCTCTCCAAATTTTGCCATTTCATATTGCTCGCGGGAAAACGCTTTAACAATGCGCATGCTGTTAAGTTTCTCTTCTACGTTAGAAAACATGTTGGACGATTGTTGTTGGATGCGTTTAGAATATTTCTTGATCTTGTTTCCCAGCAGGTGAATAATGAAACTGAATATTGGTAGTAATATCATGCTTATCAGAAATAATTTTGCATTCAAGAATAAAGCGATCCAGGCGAAAATGATTATTAAACATATTTGTTGAAGTGAATTTAGAAAAGAATTAACCAGAAAATTTCCAACTATCTGTACATCGGAAACCATACGGACAAGTGAGTCCCCAACTTTATTCTCATTAAAAAATGCTAAAGATTGATAAAGATATTTTTTGTAAATTAAATCTCTGATATCCTTTATGGTACGTCCCCGCAGGTTAGCAAAAAGCACTCGTTGCCCATAGAAAAAGATATTTTTCAAGATTACTATCAAGATCATTGCTCCACTAATAATCCATAGGAGCAGGTGCTGATCAGTATGCATCATAACAGAATTCAGGTTATCCAGAAGGGGTTCAAGAGCTTTTTTACTTGTAATTTGGAACAAGCTGCCATGAGAACCTACAAATTGTGTAATTACATTTTGCATTGCTGCAAAGAAAGATGTAGCATCTGTATATAAAATTAGATCTGATGATGATTTAAATACGTTATCCATTAATGGAATTGCCAAAGTAACACTTGTGCCGCTGAATAGTGCAAATCCTAACATGAAAAATAACCCTGAGACCAGATAGCCCCAATGGCTAAGCATAATTTTTATAATTCGTATTATATCTTTTTTCATAACTTTCCTATTTACTAACTAATTGCTTTTTAAATTTCTTTGGAGCTGGATTGTGTCAATAAATTATTCGTTGATGTTAATCATATAAATTAGAAATAATTTGATCTTGAAAATGAAATTGCAATTAGTGAGAAATTGATATAGATATGTACTTTAAGAAAATACTTTACAAAGAAACCTTCGATTTTTCTGTTGTTTCTGCTTATAAAAAGCAAAAGAAAAAGGAGGTATGAGATGGCATTAAATACCGAAGCCAAAAAGGCTATCATGGCAGAGTTTAAACTCCATGATTCAGATACTGGATCACCTGAAGTTCAGGTTGCTTTATTAACAACTCGCATCAAAGAGATCACGGAACATTTGAAAATTCACAAAAAGGATTATCATACACGTCGTGGTCTACTCAAACTTATCGGACAGAGAAGAAGATTACTCGACTATATCATGAAAAAAGATATTGTTCGTTACCGTAAGTTGATCAAAGCACTTGGACTCAGGAAATAATATATTTTTTGGAGTTAACAGAAAGGGGATTTTATCCCCTTTCTTTACTTTTTAGAAGAAAAACCTTAACAAAAGAAAGTAGTTTAAATATTTATACACTAGTTAATTATTAAAATATAAACAAGAAAATGAGATGCGGAGGAATGGAGCAATAAGCTAAGTTCAGTTAATCTGGTTTTAGTCTATTGCTTTAATCTCCGTGAAAAATCGGCTTAATAAATTAAGCCAAACAAAAATTGGGTTTTGCCCAAATTAAAGGAGAAAAAATGCATAATTTTGACATTAACAAAAAGTCAATCGAGATTGCCGGCAAAACATTAACAATGGAAACCGGCAGAATGGCAAAACAAGCCAACGGTTCTGTTTTTATCACTTATGGTGAAACCAGCGTATTAGTTACAGCAACCGCTTCTAAAGAAGCAAGGGAAGGAACAGATTTCTTTCCATTAACAGTAGATTTTATAGAGAAAATGTATGCTTCCGGTAAAATCCCCGGTGGTTTTTTTAAAAGAGAAGCCAGACCTACAACTCAAGCAACATTAAATGCACGTCTTATCGACAGACCAATCCGACCACTCTTTCCAAAAGGGTTTAGAAATGCAGTTCATGTTGTTGTAACTGTACTTTCTTACGATGGGGAGAACGACCCTGGTATGTTGGGAATTCTAGGTGCATCTGCTGCCCTTTCAATTTCCGATATTCCATTCCACGGACCTTGTGCCAGTGTGAAAGTAGGTGTTGTGAATGATGAAATCGTTATTAATCCTACAGTTCAACAGTTTAAAGAATCAGTTCTAGATCTTGATGTTGCAGGTACAAAATCTGCTGTTGTAATGATAGAAGCAGGAGCAGAAGAAGTTTCGGAAGAAATGATAATGAATTCTATCTATTCTGGTCACGAAGTGGTTAAAGAGTTGATTGCTTTCCAGGAAGAATTTGTTAAAGATTCCGGAAAAGAAAAAATGGAAATTGTACTGGATGTTACACCTGAGGAAATTGTTAACAAAGTTGAAAAAGATTTTGGAAAAGCAATTGATAAAGCTGCACATATTCATGGTAAATTAGAACGTTATGAAGCTATAGATGCAATTAAAAAAGAGATGATGGAAAAAAATGCTGAAGAATTCGGTGAAGATTTTGCTGAGCAGGAACGGAATTTTAAAAATGCTTTTGATGAAGTTTTTGCAAAATCTGTTCGTAACGCAATTCTGCATGATAACCATAGAGCTGATGGCAGAGGAATGGATGATATTCGACCCATAACTTGTGAACTTGATATTTTACCTCGTGTTCATGGTTCAGCACTTTTTACTCGCGGTGAAACACAATCGTTGGGAACTGTAACTTTAGGAAATAGTCGTGATGAACAGATTATTGATGGTTTAGCTGAGGAATATAAAAAACCATATTATTTACATTATAATTTTCCACCATTCAGTGTTGGAGAGGCAGGATTTATGCGAGGTCCAGGACGTAGAGAACATGGTCATGGTGCTTTGGCTGAACGTGCCCTGTTTCCGATGATACCATCCAAAGATGATTTTCCATACACACTTCGTGTAGTTTCAGAAATATTGGAATCAAATGGCTCATCTTCTATGGCAACAGTATGTAGTGGAACTTTGGCTCTGATGGCTGCCGGTGTACCACTCAAGAAACCGGTCGCAGGAATTGCCAACGGACTTATCATGGATGGGGAAGATTTTGTTGTTCTTACCGATATTCAAGGATTGGAAGATCACTTGGGAGATATGGATTTCAAAGTAACTGGAACAAAAGATGGTATCACAGCCATGCAAATGGATATTAAAATAGAAGGAATAACAAAAGAGATAATGGGAATTGCACTTGAAAAAGCACAAACTGCCCGTTTTTATATTTTAGATAAAATTATTGAAACAATTCCAGAACCACGTGCAGATTTAGCTGAAACAGCTCCTCGTATTGAATCTATCAAGATCGATCCTGATAAAATTGGTGCTGTAATTGGCTCAGGTGGAAAAATGATCAAGCATATCATCGAAACAACAGGTGCTGATGTGAACATTGATGATGATGGAACTGTTAGTATTTCATCAGCAAATAAAGATTCAATTGCATCAGCAAAAGCTATAATTACAGATATCGTTTCTGATCCTGAAATGAATAAAATTTATGTTGGTGAAGTTACCCGTATTGAAGTTTATGGAGCATTCGTAAAATTCATGAGTGAAACAAAAGAAGGGTTAGTTCATGTTTCTCAATTACATAAAGATCGTGTTGCAAATGTGGGAGATATGTTAAAACTTGGTGATAAAGTTAATGTGAAATTTATTGGTTTTGATAGAGGTAAAGTGAAACTTACAATGAAGGGTGTGGATGGAAATCCTGAGCATAAACCTGGAAGTGGTCCAAAACTTGCCCCCGCTCCCAAAAGCAATTATGGTAGAAACAACAATCGTAGAGATAATAGAAGAGACAATAGAAGATAAAAAAAAGTGGAGATTGATTATGGATTATAAGATCAAAGATATTTCATTGGCACAATTTGGTAGAAAAGAAATACTAATTGCCGAGAAAGAAATGCCTGGCTTAATGGCTTTGAGAGATAAATATTCCAAAGATAAACCACTAAATAATGTAAAAATAATGGGTAGTTTGCACATGACTGTGCAAACTGCCGTTTTAATTGAAACCCTCGCAGAACTTGGTGCAAACATCAGATGGGCAAGTTGTAATATATTCTCAACTCAAGATCATGCAGCAGCAGCAATCGCAGAATCAGGAATACCTGTTTTTGCCTGGAAGGGTGAAACAACTGAGGAATATTGGTGGTGTACACTTCAGGCACTTTCTTTCCCGGATGGAATGGGCCCTGATCTTATTGTTGATGATGGGGGAGATGCAACTCTATTTATTCACAAAGCTGTAGAATATCAAAAAAATCCTTCAATTGCAGATCAAGATCATAAAAGTGAAGATTTGAATTCAATATTCTTCCTTTTGAAAAATGAAAATGATAGTAACTGGCAGACAATTGCAAATAGCATCAAAGGTGTTTCAGAAGAGACAACAACAGGTGTTCATCGTTTGTATCAAATGGTAGAGAAAGGTGAATTACTCTTTCCTGCTATCAATGTGAATGATGCAGTTACAAAATCTAAATTTGATAATCTTTACGGTTGTAGAGAATCACTGGCAGATGGTATTAAGCGTGGAACTGATGTAATGGTTGCAGGAAAAATTGTTGTTGTATGCGGATATGGTGATGTTGGTAAAGGGTGTGCGCAATCTATGAAAGGATTTGGTGCACGAGTAATTATAACTGAAATTGACCCGATCTGTGCACTGCAAGCAGCAATGGAAGGATTTGAAGTTACAACTTTGGAAGATGCTTTACAAGAGGGTGATATCTTTGTTACTGCTACCGGTAACTGTGATGTAATTACAACTAATCACATGCAGAATATGAAAGATCAGGCAATTGTTTGTAATATTGGTCATTTTGATAATGAGATTCAAGTGAACGATCTTTATGCTCTTCCCGGAATTAATAAAATTGAGATAAAACCTCAGGTTCATCAGATATTTTTCCAAGGTGGAAACTCAATTATTCTTCTTTCTGAAGGCAGGCTTGTGAATCTTGGTAATGCAACCGGTCATCCATCTTTTGTTATGAGTAATTCTTTTTCAAATCAGGTATTGGCTCAGATCGAACTTTGGCAAAGTGAACATGAAAACAAAGTTTACATTCTTCCCAAACAGTTGGATGAAGATGTTGCCAGATTTCATCTTGAAAAACTCGGAGTGAAACTTACAAAGCTTACAAAAAAACAATCAGAATATGTTAGTATTCCTAAAGATGGACCATACAAACCAGAACATTATAGATATTAAAAAGATTATGCAAAAATAGAAAAATGGGTGTCTTTCTGAGGATTAACTTGCTTAGGCATTCGACGAAGAATCTTAACTATAAGCAAAGATCCTTCGTGTGAAAAGCAAGTAGAATTCCTCAGGATGACAAAAAGGCGCAATTTTGCAAAATGATCAGATATTAAATAAATTAGAATAAAGGAGTAAATTGTAGAATGGAAAAGATCATCAAGAAGATCGAAGACAAAACTGCTGTAGTTGGTATTGTTGGGCTTGGTTATGTTGGCTTACCGATGGCGGTTACAGTTGCGAGAAAAGGTTATAAGGTTATTGGTGTGGATGTGAGTAAATATGCTGTAACTCACGTTAATGCCGGTGATAATTATATTGGTGATGTAGATGATGCTGAACTTAAAGCACTTGTTGAAAAAGGTATGCTGAAAGCTACATATGATTATGCTGAGATGAAAGAAGCTGATGTGATAATGATAGCTGTTCCTACACCATTAGATAAATATCAGCAGCCGGATTCATCTTATGTACGTTCATCTGTGGATTCACTTGCAGAGAATGTTTCAAAAGAAACTCTAATTATTTTGGAAAGTACAACTTATCCCGGTACAACCGAAGAGATCGTTGCTCCTGCTTTTGAGGAGAAAGGTTTTGTTGTGGGAGAAGATATTTTTGTGGCATTCTCACCAGAACGTGTTGACCCTGGTAATAAAAATTATAAAACAAATAACACTCCAAAAGTTGTTGGCGGTATGACGGATAATTGTAATAAAATTTCAGAAGTTTTTTACAATTCAATTTTAGATGCTCCAATTCATCTTGTTCCAACTCCGGCAATAGCAGAGATGGAAAAAATATATGAGAATACATTCCGAAATATTAATATCGCTTTAGCAAACGAGATGACTATTCTTTGCGAGAAGATGAATATCGATGTTTGGGAAGTGATAGAGGCTGCTAAAACCAAACCTTATGGTTTTATGGCATTCTATCCCGGACCTGGTATTGGTGGGCACTGTATTCCACTGGATCCGTTCTATTTAACCTGGAAAGCAAGAGAATATGGTTATCATACACGACTTATTGAACTTGCTGGTGAAATAAATAATCATATGCCGGAATTTGTTATTAATAAATTGTCTAAACTTCTGAATAAAAAAGGATTAGCTTTGTCAAAATCAAAAATCCTACTTTTAGGTGCTGCTTATAAAAAAGATATTGAAGATATGCGTGAGTCACCGGTTCAAGATCTTATAGTTTTATTGGAAAAAAACGGTGCTCAGTTTGATTATAATGATCCTCACGTTCCAACCTTTCATAACGAATTGAATGACAAACATTACAAATCTGTAAATTTAGATAATATGGAAGATTATGATGCTGTGATAATTGTAACTGACCATACTGCGTATGATTATGATGATATTATTAAGCGTTCTAAGCTTGTGCTTGATACAAGATTTGCCTACAATGGCAGAAAAGCTGATAATTTGGTTAGATTATAATTTATAGAAGTGAGCACTTCGGTGTTCCCATAAATTTATGGCTACTAATAAACCGGTTGAAATTGAAGAGCTTTTTGGGAATTTAGATTCTGGAGAAGGTGATTTGAAATGGTTTGTTATTCATACAAAACCAAGATGTGAAAAGAAACTTGCATTATATTCCCTACAATATGAGATCAATTATTATCTTCCTCTAATAGACAGCATACGTGTATATAAAAATAGGAAAGTAAAGTTTACAAAGCCGATGTTTCCTGGATATGTTTTTGTTAAGTGTAGTCCAGAAGGGAAAAGACAGCTTACCATCACAGGTTATGTTGCTTATTGGCTTCCAGTACAGAATCAGATGGAATTGGTTAATGACCTACGACAGATTCATTCAGGACGCGAGTTGGGAGTTGAATTTACACGAGCAGAATTCTTGGAAAAAGGAACAAAAGTTGAAATTCTAAAAGGACCTTTTGCAGGACTTATAGGATACATAGAAGATCAGAAAGATGTGAAAAAAGTGATTTTACAGGTAACGATGCTGCATCAAGCGGTTTCAGTTTCTGCCAGAGCAGATCAAATAAAAGTGATACAATAGTATAACACGAATTATGAAAGATTATGAAAGTGAAAACGCAGTCTTTCCGAAGCTTCATCGTAGAAATTCTTCTTGTATAGATTCGGAAAGTTTAAAAAAGTTAGCATCAATCTTCCGAATCTTCTTCAAAAGAGAAACAAGCAGACAAGCTTCGGAAGATAATACGATAGGAAGGGAAAATGAAAATTTTAGTAACTGGTGGAGCTGGATTTATTGCTTCACATATTGTAGATAAATACATTGAACTTGGTCATGATGTTGTGGTGGTTGATGATTTATCAACCGGTTTTAAACATAATGTAAACACCAAAGCAAAATTTTATAAGATCGATATTCGCTCCAAAGAATTGGAACAGATATTTAAAGAAGAAAAGCCAGAGATCGTAAATCATCATGCGGCTCAGATCAGCGTTCCTGTTTCAGTTAAAGAACCGGAACTCGATGCTGAAGTTAATGCAATAGGATTCTTGAATATTTTACAAAATTGTGTTAAATATGAAGTGAAAAAAGTGATCTTCATTTCTTCCGGTGGTGCTGTTTACGGTGAAGCAGAAGAATATCCTACAACAGAGAATTATGATCCCAAACCACTTTCACCTTACGCAATACATAAATATGTTTCTGAAAAATATTTATATTTTTACCATCATCAATATGGTTTAAAATACACAGTTCTAAGATATGCAAATGTATTCGGACCACGTCAAATTCCTCATGGAGAAGCCGGAGTAGTTTCCATTTTTATTACAAATTTCAGGGATAATAAAAAAACTTATCTCTATGCTTTCGATGAAGAACCGGATGGAATGATCCGTGATTACGTTTTTGTGAGAGATATTGTTAATGCAAATGTATTAGCATTAGATAGAGGTGAACTTGATGCATTCAATATTGGTACCGGATTAGAAACAACAACCGGACAGCTTTATCGAGAAATTACTTTACAGATGAATACGCAAATTGAACCTGTGCGAGAGGGAGCGAGACTCGGAGATATTAGGAGAAGTTGTTTGAATATTAATAAGGCAGAGATTGAATTTGGTTGGAAACCAATATATTCTTTAGCTGATGGTGTGAGGGAGACAATTGATTTTTTCATGAAGAAAAAATAAGGAGATCGTATGCCAAAATTAGAAGAGATTGACATTAAGCAGATCAAATTACCGAAGAAAAAGATAATTACAGGTGTAATTATTTTAGCAGCGGTAATTTTTTTTGCAACGGGTTTATATACAGTAAATCCGGAAGAGGTAGGTGTTATCCAGAGATTTGGGAAATACCTTTCAACTACACAACCGGGGCTGCATTTCAAAATCCCATTTGGTGTAGATAAACTTACAAAAGTTAAAGTTAAGCTTGTTTTTAAAGAAGAATTCGGATTCAGAACTCTGCAAGCTGGAGTTCGTACAAAATATTCTGCACGAAGTTACAACAATGAAGCAATTATGCTAACTGGTGATCTGAATATTGCAGATGTAGAATGGATCGTTCAATATAGGATAAAAGATCCTGTGAAGTATATGTTTAAAGTTAGAAATGTAGAAGAGACGATGCGTGATGTTTCAGAGTCTGTGATCAGGGAAGTTGTTGGTGATCGTAGTGTTGATGAAGTTATAGTACTTAACAGGAAAGAGATTGCTGATAAATCATTGGTAATGTTACAACAACAACTTGATATTTATGAAGCAGGATTAGAGATCGTTACGATCAATTTGCAGAATGTTAATCCACCCGAAGCAGTTCAACCTGCTTTTAATAATGTGAACTCTGCAAAACAGGAAAAAGAAAGGATCATTAATGAAGCTTGG
>JAYEKK010000015.1:0-5930 GCA_034660955.1 Candidatus Cloacimonadota bacterium
TCCTTAGGTACTAAGGTACTCCGCACTCAGGCACTATTTTCAAAAGGAGAAAAATATGAGTGACATAATGCAGCCGGTGAAATTTAAAAAATTATTGAATTGGATTTTAAAAGAATATGAAAAAGATAAAACAATCTTTGGAATTCCGGAATCAAAATTTTATAAGAAGAATAATACAACAACTTTTGATCTATTTGGAGAAAAATGCGAAACTCCAATTGGACCAGCTGCTGGTCCACACACACAATCCACACCCAATATCGTTGTTGCTTATCTAACAGGAAGTAGATTCTTTGAATTGAAAACAGTTCAAATTCTGGATGAACTCGATATTGAAAAACCTTGCATCGAAGCGGGTGATGAAGGTTATAATACTGAATGGTCAACGGAATTAACAGTAAACCAAGCTTATGCCGAATATATAAAAGCTTGGTTTTTGGTTCACCTGATGAATGAGATGTTCGGTCTCTCCAAAATTAATGAACGTGCATTTATTTTTAATATGAGTGTTGGTTATGATCTCAAGGGAATTAAATCTCCCAAGATTGATAACTTTATTGAAGAACTCAAAGATGCATCTAAAAATAAAGTTTTTCAACAATGTAAAACAGAGCTAAAGGAAACAATAAAAGCTGGTAAAATTTCAAACATAACCGACCCCAAATTCGTTGAAACTATCTCACCAAAAATTTCCAATTCGATCACACTTTCCACAATGCACGGTTGTCCTCCTGAAGATCAGGAAGCAATCTGCAAATATTTTATTTCCGAAAAGAAAATGCATACTTTTGTTAAATTGAATCCTACGCTTCACGGATATGAATATGTAAAAGATGTGTTTGAAAAAGCCGGTTTTGATCACATTACACTTAAGGAAGAATCATTTACGCATGATATGCAATATGAACCAGCTGTTGAAATGCTTCACACTTTAGCCGATTTTGCCAAGCAACATGGAGTTCAATTTGGTGTAAAACTTTCCAATACTTTAGCTGTGAAAAACGATCAGGGAATGCTGCCAACCGATGAGATGTATATGAGTGGAAGAACATTGTATCCCCTTACTATAAATTTGGCTAAAAAATTAACGGAAGAATTTAATGGAAATTTGCCAATTTCATATTCTGGTGGTGCAAATTATTCTAACATTAAGGAAATTTTTAATACAGGGATCCGACCTATTACAATGGCAACAGAACTTTTAAAGCCGGGAGGTTATTCTCGGTTAACACAGATCGCTGAATTATTGGATGATTCAATGCAGCAGATTCCATCTAATATTATTAATTTAGGTAAATTGACAGATGTTGCCAATGATGCCCTCACAAACAAGCTATATAAAAAAGATTATAAATCTGATGCACCAATGAAGATTGATCAGAAACTCCCTGTTACAGATTGCTTCATCGCACCTTGCACAATTGGCTGCCCGATAAATCAAGATATTCCGGAATATATTAGATTGGTCGGCGAGAAGCGTTATGAAGAAGCTCTTGAGCTTATTGTTTCCAAAAATCCTCTTCCTTTTATTACCGGATTTATTTGCGATCATAACTGTATGCTGAAATGTGTTCGTAATGATTATGAAGAACCGGTTCTCATACGAGAGATGAAACGCATTGCTGCTGAAAATGGTTTCGATGATTTTCTAAAAAATATGAAAATCTCAAAAACAACAATTAATACAAAAGTTGCAGTGATCGGAGCAGGACCGGCAGGACTTTCTTCTGCCTATTTCTTAGCTCGAGAAGGTTTTGATGTAACTATTTTTGATAGTGCGGATAAACCCGGTGGAACGGTCACTAATACTATTCCCGGATTCAGAATTCCATCTTGGGCTATTGACAATGATATCAAACTCATAAAAAATATGGGTGTAAAATTCAAAATGAACAGCAATGCTGATTTTAATGTAGCACAGCTGAAAAAAGATGGTTTTAAATATATTAATATAGCTATCGGAGCTATGAATTCCAGAATGCTGAAGGTTGAAGGTGATCAGGATAAAGTATTAAGTGCAATTAAATTCCTGAAAAATTTCAATGCAGATGTAAATGCTTTGGATATTGGAGAAAATGTTGCTGTTGTCGGTGGTGGTAACAGCGCAATGGATTCCGCTCGTGCTGCTAAAAGAGTTCCCGGTGTGAAAAATGTATACGTCATTTATCGCAGAACTATCAAACAAATGCCGGCAGATCGTGAAGAACTTGAATTTGCTATGAAAGATGGAATCGAGTTTAACGAACTGGTAAATCCCGCTTCCTTCCAAAATGGAATTCTCAAATGTCAGGTTATGAAACTGGGAGAAAAAGATGACAGCGGACGCAGAAGACCAATTCCGGTAGAAGGTAAGTTTGAAGATTTTAAAATTGATACTGTCCTTTCTGCAATTGGTGAAATTGTCGATTATAACATTCTAGAAAAAAACAAAATTGAAGTAAAAAATTGGAATATCACGATTGATAAGTATAATGAAACGAACATTGAGAACGTATTTGTTTCCGGTGATGCTCTTTTAGGTCCTGCAACCGTTGTAGAAGCGATTGCTGAAGGGCAAAAAATCACAAACGGCATTCTGAAGAAAGAAGATATATCAATGCATCGAGTTGAAGCTGAAAATTTCAAATTTGATGGCAACAAACGTTTATTGGAGATCGCAGATAAAAAAGCGGTTATAGCCTCCACTAAAGAAGAGATGGACGAACCGAATCGTTGTTTAGAATGTAATATCGTTTGTAATAAATGTGTGGAAGTTTGCCCCAATAGAGCTAATGTTGCTATCTACATTAATTCAGATAAATTCAAAGATATCAACCAAATCCTGCACATTGATGGTTTATGTAATGAATGTGGAAACTGTGAAACTTTCTGTCCGTATGATGGTGCTCCTTATAAAGATAAATTCACATTATTCTGGACAGAAAAAGATTTCAATGATAGCAAAAATGATGGTTTTTTATTAATTAATGAAGATATCGTTGAATTTAAAGTTAGGCTTGCTGATCAAATTTTTAATGCAAGATTTGGTAAAAATGGTGAAATAATTGGATTTGAAGAGATTTGTAAAGATGAAAATAAAGATGAATGTTGGGAAATGCTTGAAATAATCCGAACTGTTTGGAAAAATTATAATTATCTGCTAACATAAATTGGATAAAATAATGAAAATAACTTGGAGGAAATCAACAAACCAGATCTACAATAGTCGTAGATTGTCATGTATCTTCTTGTAACTTGAGAAAGAGAAAATATTGAAGTAGCCACAAAGACTCAAAGATATAAAGAAAAAGATGAAATATGGAATGTGGTAGAAAATTCGGCTTCGTTAAAACTAGGCCGAGACAAGGGAGGAAACATGAATATATATAAAATGATTAGAGAATTATCTCTAAAATACGAACAAGACACAGCTGAATTTTTGGCAAAAATGATACAAACTCCATCCTTTTCTATGAAAGAAAAAGATATGATCCAAGTCATTAAAAAAGAGATGGAAAAAATTGGATTTGATAAAATTAGAATTGATGATCTGGGAAGCATAATCGGAACAATCGGGAATGGTAAACGCCTTATAGCATTTGATGCTCACATTGATACTGTCTACCCCGGTAATTTAGACAATTGGGATTTTCCACCACATGCAGGAAAGATAGAAGATGGAAAAGTTTGGGGACGTGGAGCTTCTGATCAGCTTGGTGGAATGGCTAGTATGGTTTATGCCGCCAAAATGATCAAAGAACTTGGTCTGAATCAGGAATTTACAATTCTATTCACTGGAACTGTTATGGAAGAAGATTGTGATGGAATTGCCTGGGAACACATGATCAAAGAAGATGGGATCAGACCTGAACTTGTAGTAAGTACTGAACCAACCAGCCTTAATATCTATCGCGGTCATCGCGGTAGAATGGAAATGACCATCGAAGTTAAAGGAATATCCTGCCACGGTTCTGCACCGGAACGCGGAGTAAATGCCATCTATAAAATGGCAAAGATAGTAAATGAAGTAGAAAAACTTAATGATAGATTAAAGCACGATAATTTCTTGGGAAAAGGAACTATCACAACCAGTATCTTTGAATCTGGTTCCCCCAGTCAATGTGCAGTTGCTGATTATGCTAAAATACAGTTAGACCGCCGTTTAACCTGGGGTGAAACAAAAAAAATAGCAGTTGCTGAACTGGAAGAATGCTGCGAACTTGCAGGCGTTGATGATGCTAAGGTTACAGTTCTTAAGTACGATGCTGTTGCCTATACGGGCAAAGAATATTCAGTAGAAAAGTATTTTCCAACTTGGAAATTAGAAGAAGATTCAGCTTGGCTCAAGAATGCTTCTACTTCCTACGTAAAAACAATAGAGAAACAGCCGAAAATTGATAAATGGACTTTTTCTACAAACTGTGTATTTATCATGGGAAAACATCCTGAAATAAAGTGCATTGGGATGGGACCCGGAGATGAAGATCAAGCACATGCACCAAATGAGATGACACGTGTTTCCGACCTTAGTGCAGCTGCCGCTTTTTATGCTGGATTTGTAGCACAGCTAAATGAGAGGTAACCACAAAGGCACAAAAGCGCAAAGAACACGAAAAAAAACTCAATGGGATTGTTATGACGGAGATAAAAGAAAATTTTGTGAACTTAGTGTCTTAGTGTTTTCGTGGTAAATGGAAAAGGAGTTGTAATGAAGACGAAAGACAAATATTCATTATTATCGCCAGAAGTGGAGTTAATTGCAACTGAAATTGTTGATGCTGCTTACAAAGTTTATAATAAACTTGGTCCAGGTTTGTTAGAAAAAGTATATGAAGTTTGTTTTTGTCATGAATTATCCAAAAAAGGAATTTCTAATGAAAGACAAGTAATCGTTCCAATAAAATATGACGAGTTAGAATTTGAAGAAGGATTTCGCTTAGATGTATTAGTTGATGATAAGATTATTTGTGAGTTAAAAGCTGTAGAGAAAATTCTTCCCGTACATGAAGCTCAACTTTTATCATATTTAAAAATAACTAAATATCGATTAGGGTTTCTAATAAATTTTAACAGTTCTACATTTAAAGATGTAATAAAAAGAAGAATTTTGTGAACTTAGTGCTTTAGTGATTTCGTGGTAAAAGAAAAAAAAGGAGAAAAATAGAAAATGAAAACAGAATTAAGAGGAAAACATTTAATCACTCTCGAAGATTGGTCGAGAGAGGATATCGATACATTACTTAACGTATCAACGGAATTAAAAAGACAATTTGCGATGGGGCTTGATACTCCATATTTAACTAATAAGACCATGTTCCTGATGTTCTTTGAGGAATCAACCAGAACCAGAAATTCAATGGAAGCCGGAATAGCTCAACTTGGTGGGCATGCAAATTATTTAGATACAAGTCAAATGCAAATCGCACATGGTGAGGTAGCAAAAGATACGGCAATAATTCTTTCTCGATTTGGACATGCAATAGCTTGCCGAAATTGTTTTTGGGGAATTGGAAACAAGTATCTTAATGATCTGGCGAAATGGGCTTCGGTTCCAGTTATAAATATGCAGGATGATCTTTATCATCCACTCCAGGCAATTGCCGATCTGATGACCATGAAAGAAAAATCTGGTATTGTTAGACGCAAAAAAGTATCAATAATTTGGGCTTATGCCGATACACATAAAAAACCAATTTCAGTGCCGGTGTCTCAAGTATTACTTTTCCCACGTTATGGAATGGATGTTACTCTTGCCCATCCCAAAGGTTATGAACTACCGCAATGGGTTATTGACAAAGCTAAGCAGAATGCAGAAAATCGTGGAGGTACTTTAACAATTACAAATGATGAAAAAGAAGCTTATGAAAATGCGGATTATGTGATTCCAAAAAACTGGGGTAACTGGGTTATAAATCCTGGTAAAGATGTAATCGATGATCTATTAACTGCAA
>JAYEKK010000016.1:0-21233 GCA_034660955.1 Candidatus Cloacimonadota bacterium
TATTACAAATCTCACGATTTATGCATTAAGAGCTAACGGAATTGGCGCAACAAGCGATTATACTCCACATTGGGCAAACGCAGGAAATAATCATGCATGGAATGTAATTATTATGCCGGATGGGAAGGCAACTCCAATCATGGGGGATGGTTCTGATCCAAGTAGATATAAACTTTCCAGTAAAGCAGCAAAAGTTTATAGAAAAGTTTTTTCCGAGCAGAAAGATAACCTTGCCTTCAAATTGAAGAATGATGAAAAAGCACCGGCATGGCTTTCCGGTAAATGTTATAAAGATGTAACGCATGAATACACAAAAGTTTTTGACGTAAATATCACACTTGATTGTGAAATTCCTGATAGCACAAATTATATATATTTATGCGTTTTTAACTCCGGGGAATGGAAAGCAATCCATTGGGCAAAGTTGAATAATAAAACAGCTAATTTCACAGATATGGGAGTTGATATTGCCTATCTTCCCATGTTCTACATCAATGAAAAACTCTTCCCTGCTGCTGATCCATTTATTCTCACAAAAAACGGTGATCAAAAAAACCTGAATGGAAATAGTTTATTTGAAGAAGAGGTTGTGCTGCACTCTGTTACCAAAAAAAATATCGACCGATCTAACAAAGATGGTCGTACGGTATTCTTAGAAAAGGGAGAAAAATATGAGCTTTTCTATTGGGAAGAGGGATGGGAATCTTTCGGAACACAAATCGCAACCGAATCACCATTAAAATTCAATGACCTTCCTGCTAATAGATTATATTGGCTGGTCAAAGAAAATTCAGATGAAGAAGAGCGGATCTTCACTTACGATAACAACAAACAAATTTGGTGGTAAAAAGTTTTGCATAATTGAAAAATTTTGTGATGAATTGTTAAAAAAAGTCTTTGCGAGTAATCTTTCAACGGCATCAGATGAAGCAATCTCTTTGTTTGAAAGTTAACTAGAATTTTAGATTGCCGCGAAAGAATTTCTTATAAGAAACCTCGCAATGACAAAATTGAATTATACAGAAAGTTATAATGAAAATAAATAGGAGGTCCAATAAATTGAATCCAGTAGAATTAATTATAAAGAAAAAAACCGGAAAGGAATTAACACAGAATGAATTGGAATATTTTATTAATTCATATATTAATAATGAAATCCCGGAATACCAGATGTCTGCAATGTTGATGGCGATCTATTTTAAAAGTATGAAGATCGAAGAGATCCAGACTTTAACAAAAGTGTATATTGAATCAGGGAAGCAGATCAAATTTCCTAAATCTAATAAAACAGTAGATAAACATTCAACCGGTGGTGTGGGAGATAAAATAACCATTATGCTGGCACCAATTGTAACAGCTTGTGGTGGGAAGATCCCGATGATCTCCGGTCGCGGATTGGGGCATACGGGGGGAACTTTAGATAAACTTGAAGCTATCCCCGGTTTTAGAACTGATTTTAATGACACAGAATTTAAAAGAATAATTGAAAAAGTTGGATTCTGCATAATAAGCCAATCAGAAGAACTCGTTCCTGCCGACCGCAGGATCTATGCTCTGAGAGACGTTACCGGAACTGTGGAAAGTTTGCCGTTAATCACTGCCAGTATAATGAGTAAAAAAATTGCTGAAGGTGCGCAAAATCTTGTTATCGACCTTAAAATTGGTTCAGGTGCATTTATAAAAGATCTTAAAACCGGCAAAGAACTTGCTAACCTTCTCATAAAAACCGGTGAGAAATTCGGGCAGAAAGTATCTGTAGTTTTTTCTAACATGAATTCCCCTCTTGGTGGATATATTGGTAACGCTTTAGAAATAAAGGAAACTATTGAATACCTAAGAGGTAAAGATATTCCGGATATCGATATTTTAACAAAAACTTTAGCTGTTGAAATGCTATTACTCTCCGAAGTTGCTGCCACAGAAGAAGAAGCGATTACAATGATAGAAGATGTGATTAAAAATGGTAAAGCTCTTGAATGTTTCAGAGATTCTATAGCTGCTCAAGGTGGAGATTCAAGAGTTTGTGATGATCTATCTCTCCTACCTCAAGCTAAATATAAGATCCCAATTATTTCACAAAGATCCGGTTGGATAAATTCTATAGATTCCCAACAGATCGGTTATGCTTTAATTGAGATTGGAGCAGGCAGAAAAACTCTCGATTCTAAATTAGATTATTCTTCAGGAGCATATCTAACTAAAAAGATCGGTGATAAAATTAGTGTAGGTGAAACTATTGGATATGTATTCTGCAATAATGAAAATGAGGGAAATGGTATCATCAGTAAAATACTTAATAGTTATGAGTTAATTGATAAAGAGGTGAAAAAGGAAAAGATGATCTTTAAGATCTTGAAATGATTTTCTGACGAATATGAAAGTTAGAAATTGAAAGATCTAAATGAAATATTCGCGACATTTGTCGTATATAACACCAATTTAGGGGGTGTTCGCGACAAAATTGACGGGGATACATACATTATACACCATAAAAGGAGTTGAATGAAAAAGTTTAGTTTCATAATAATCATATTGTTCACTTTTTTCATATTTGTTACCGCAATTGAAGTCGGTGGTCATCTCACCGAAGACACAACGTGGTCACCTGATAACAATCCGTATCTTGTCACTTCCGGCGTATATGTAGATGATGGAGTTACTTTAACAATTTTACCCGGTACAATTGTAAAATTTTATTCAGATTATTACGATGATCTGGGAGACGATCAATTTTACTTTCATAATGGTGAAGAACCGATTGCAAAATTCATGCGAGTTGAAGGCAGAGTAATTGCCGAGGGAACAGAGCAAGACAGTATAATCTTCACCAGAATGCAGGATGAACAATATTATCATTGGGGTACTATCTATCTACCGGTAGGTGCACAGCAAAGCAGTTTTAAGCATTGTTTATTCGAATTTTCTGCTTTTACCGGATTTTCTATTTGGGAGCAACCACATGGAGCAATTTCTATGTGGAATGGCTCTGCAAAAATTGATAATTGTAGTTTTATTGATAACGATACTGCTATTGGCATTGAAAGGAATGTTGTTGATATTTTAATACTAGATAATTATTTTGATTATAATGAATATTTCCATCCTTATATTATGAATAATTGTGGTAATAGTTTTATACGAATCAGGTACATTTTTGAAATTAATGAGGGAACACCTTTGATTGCAAATAATACATTCATTCACGGTAAAACTATTCATACTAGTAAATCCGTGATTTTTATTGCGAACAATATTGATATGGTTCCTTATAATCGTGATGCAGTATACATAGCATGCGAATATGGTGAAAGTTATTGTTATGATAATTATTTTGGTAGTTGTTCTAAAGGTATTCGTGGTGGTTTTAACAACACAGATTCTATATATATCAAAAACAATTATTTTAATACTATTGGTGGAGACGGTGTTTATATTGATGATGCTTATGTGGAAATATGTGATAATTATTTTGAGGGGTGCGATTTAACTTTATATCATTCATATTCAAGTAGGATCATAAACAATACAATTAATAATTCTTCAGGAATAGCAATATCAAGTAATACTGATGTTATTACAAATAATATAATTAATAACTGTAATACTGGTTTATCAGGAAGAGGTTCAACACTATTTTCTAATAATATTTTTATCAATAATAATTCTGCATTTTCATTTTTAACTGATAATCATGTTATAGAAAATGAAATCATAATTTACAATGATGAATTAATATCCAATCCTTATACAGTATATGGCAATCCCATCTTACGTAATTGTATTTTAGATTTTGAACTACCACCCGAATGCATTAACGGCGGCGGAAATATCTGGGTAGATTCTTTGCAGGCACAAACATTGTTTGAAGATATCCAAAACGGAGATTTTCACCTAATCGAAGGCAGCCTGGCAATAGATGCGGGTTTCGATACTTTGGGTTATTATTATCCGTTCGATATGGATTACAATCATAGAGTTTGGGATGGAGACAATAATGGAACTGCAATAATTGATATTGGTCCCTATGAATATAATTCACCATCATTTGGAGGTATCGAGGGTTATACATACAATCCCACAACCGGAGATCCTGTGGATTATGTTTTGCTAAAGATTAACAATGAACCCGGAGAATTTACTTTCTCGGATAGTATTGGCAATTTTGAATACAAACTCCCTGCCGGTATTTATAATGTTTATTCTGAACGAGTATTTTATGAGGATGTAATAGAATATCAAGTTGAAGTAATAGACGGTCAGTTTACACAACTTAATATTCCGATGTATGAGACTGTTGATATTGATAATAATAAAATCATCCCTATGAAAAATAATTTGGATTTAACTAACTTCCCCAATCCTTTTAATCCAGTAACAACAATTTCTTTTTCAGTAACACAAAACTCAGATTTTGTGAATCTTGAAGTATACAACATTAAAGGTCAAAAAGTAAAAACTTTGCTCAATGAACAAATGCAAAAAGGAAAACATTCAATTGTTTGGTTAGGTTTGGATTCTAATAATAAACCTGTTAGTTCTGGTATTTATCTTTATAAAATCAAAGCTGGCAATCAAGAATCAGTAAAGCGTATGCTTTTGCTGAAATAAAAGTCTTGAGGATTATGGTGTATAACAAACAGCTCCACAGCCAAGCAAGAAGAGAAGCAAGAAGAGCGTGGCAGCTGCCAAACATTAACCAACATTCCGCTTCGCTCCATGTTGGTTAATGCCGTCGTGCCACTAAAAAAGACTCGCAACCGTTACGAAGCAAAACATCGTTTAAAACTACGTCCACGGGAACTCGCAAATAGACAACCCTTGACTTATTATTTGCTCGTCTTTTATCATCTCACTAATCGCATCTGGATTTGAAAAAACAAATCCAATGCTCATGGCGAGATGACGTGGCACGACGGCATTATGGGCAGTTATGTCATTTAACTTAACGAATAATAAAAAGAGTTTTGTTGTATTACTAGTTTTGATTTTAGGGAGGAATCTAAGTAATGAACCAAGTTAAAAATATTCAACCTAAATGGTTTGTTTTATTTGAAGTTTTGGTTGTATTATTCAGTGTTGTTTTTGGATTAATTCTGAACGAATTGAGAATAGAACATGTAAATAAAAAAAGAGCCGATATTGCACTAAAAAATATTATCAGAGAAATGAAAACAAATTTATCTAATATTGAATCTTCTAATCTTCATCATATAACAGTAAGAGATTCTTTAGAATATCTACTAAATTCTCAAAAAAGAAATCCAGGTAAAATAAGTATTAACGAACTGGGAATGTTAATGAATGGTGGATTTGGTGTACCTTCTATTCAGAATTATTCCTGGAATCTTGCAAAAAATCTTGGCTCAATAGAATTCATGGATTACAAAACGGCAACGATTTTATCTAGAGTATATGATCTACAAGATTTTTATATGAAAAAGTACGATAAACTATCCGAGAATTTCTATATTGCAAACAACATGGAGTTAAAAAAAAGAGAAGGATTAGTACTGAGTTTACATCTTCTGGCTTCGGATGTCGTTATTACAGAAAGTAATCTAAAGAATATGTATTCAAAAGCATTGGAGATTTTAGAAGATGCTGAATAGTATATATAGACTTATTGAACTGCCCATAACAAGTGCACCTGCGGGTGTGTGTTATCAGTCCGTTTTGTTCGAATCGTTCCGATTCAAACTCTGCTCAGTCTGCTTTCAGTTGGGATCGTTCCGATCCCGCAGCATACGCAGAACATTAGGCACTTTTGTCTAAAATATAAAATGTAATTTTGAGAAAAGCTCTAATTGTGATAAACTTCTTGAAACGACAATGTAATTGTTCTTATTGTCAATTTTAGTTTTAATTGACAAAAGTAAAGCACTAATTGTCATTGTCCTATAAAAATGGGAAGGATAAAAAGTTATGAAAATAGAAGAGTTTAAATCTGGTACTTATACACAAGAATATGAATATAAAGCGTTTCTGCCAAATAGTATCAATTCCAATTGGATTTGGGAAGATTCAGAAATTAATATTTTATTAGATGAAGCAAATAGAAAACTTGGTGAAATTAATGCATTCTCATATTTAATCCCAAATATTGATATGTTTATAAAAATGCATATTGTGAAAGAAGCGAATACTTCAAGTAAAATTGAAGGGACAAAGACTGAAATTGATGAAGCAATAATGAAAGAAGATCAAATTTCTCCTGAAAAAAGAGATGATTGGTTAGAAGTTCATCAATACATTGAATCGATGAATAATGCAATAACAATGCTGCAAAAACTTTCACTATCAAATCGTTTAATAAAAGAGACGCATAAAATTTTGTTAAAAACAGGGAGAGGTGAAAACAAAACTCCAGGAGAATTCAGAAAAAGTCAGAATTGGATTGGAGGGAAAAATCTTTTAGAAGCTAAATTTGTTCCACCACATAATAGAAACATAAATGATCTGATGAGCGATCTTGAAAAATTTATGAATGATGATAAAAATAATGTCCCGCATTTAATAAAGTTAGCTTTAATTCATTATCAATTTGAAACTATTCATCCCTTTTTAGATGGAAATGGTAGAGTTGGCAGATTATTAATAACTCTTTATCTCATTGAAAACGAAATATTAACAAAACCAGCATTATACTTATCTGATTATCTTGAAAAGAATCGCAGTAAATATTATCAATGCTTAACTGATGCAAGAAATAATAATATCATTCAATGGATTAAGTTTTTTCTTCAAGGTGTAATATCAACTTCCAAAAATACAAAACTAACTTTCATAAAAATCATAGAATTACAGAAAGAAATGATAGAAAAAAGTCACACTTTTGGCAGTAGATCTAAGAAGATTATCAAAATAATAAATTCATTTTATGAGAATCCAATTCTTAATGTAAAAGAATTAGTAACAATGACTAAAATTCCAGATAAAACAATGAGGACTTTGCTAAATGTTATGATTGAGAAAGGGTTAATTAAAGAAATGACAGGTTACGGTAGAAATAAACTGTTTGTATTCGATAAGTATTTAAAGTTGTTTTGATAAATAAAGTGCCTAACAAACAGCTCCACAGCCAAGCAAGAAGAAGTTCAGGAAGAGCACCGCACACTCCAACCATTAATCAACATTCCAATAATCTACTTCACGATATCACTTTAGAAAAGCTCGTGATCAGTCTGGTTGATCATTATGGTTGGGATGAGTTAGGTAAACGCATAAATATTAAATGTTTCAATATTGATCCATCAGTAAAATCCAGTCTTAAATTCCTGCGAAGAACACCATGGGCAAGAAAAAAAGTTGAGGATCTATACATCAACATGAAAAAGAGAGAACTTTAAATCGTTTAAACTTCTTCATAATTCCATTCGATAAGTGCCTGAATCAACTTATTGAAATCATCAATATAATCGGGTGTTACATCAACTTGCAGAAAAGGCTCATTTTTATCGGGAGTAGTATAATTGCACCATCCTTCAAATGATTCCAGAATATAACCCAGATAGATAAGTTCTTCTTTGGGAACATTCAGCATTAAACGTTTTGTTCCATCCGACAAAGTTTCTCTACCTGCAACAGAAAATTTCATCACATTTCTTTATACACAATTCTATCGTAGTGCGTATTGTAGAACTTCTTCGATAGTATCAACCAGAATGATATTCAAACCTTTTTTGATCTCATCATTAACTTCTGTTAAGGAAGGTTCGTTCTTACTTGGAACCAAAACATTCTTGATCTTGGCTCTTTTCACAGCTATCAATTTCTCTGCCAGTCCACCAATAGGAAGCACATTCCCGGAAAGTGTTATCTCACCCGTCATAGCAATATTATGTTTCACTTTTCTGTTGGAAAGAATTGAAATTATCGCAGTAACCAGGGTCACACCAGCGGAAGGTCCGTCTTTGGGAATTGCACCTTCGGGTATGTGTAGATGAAGATCACATTTTCTATAAAAATCCTCATCGATATTATATTTTTTAGCATGAAGTCTGGCATAACTAAAAGCAGCCTGAGCAGATTCCTGCATCACATCACCCAATTGTCCCGTAAGCTTGAGGTTCCCTTTACCTTTAACTTTAATAACTTCAATTTGCAGTGTTTCTCCACCGAATCTTGTCCAGGCAAGTCCGGTAACAAGACCTACTGCATCTTTCCTGTTAACTTCGGAATAAAGGTGTTTAGGAATACCGAGGTATTCTTCCAGATCAGTTGCTTTTACTGAAACAAGCCCCTTTAATTTTCCTTCAACATGCTTCTTAGCAATCTTTCTGAGGATTTTAGCGATCTGTCTTTCCAGTGCTCGCACACCGGCTTCTCTTGTATAAAGTTTGATTATTCTTTCCAAAGTTTTCTTTTGATATTTGATCTTAACTTTACCTTTTAGATCGTGCTCTTTAATAACTTTTGGAACCAGATGTTTTGTGGCAATATGGATCTTTTCATAAGCTGTATAGCCGGGAATTTCTATCACTTCCATTCTATCCAATAAAGGTTGTGGAATTGAGTTTAGTGTATTCGCTGTAGTAATAAAGATCACTTGAGAAAGGTCGTATTCAAAATCGAGGTAATGATCACGGAATGAGTCATTTTGTTCCGGATCTAATACTTCCAACAATGCAGAGGCGGGATCACCACGGAAATCACTACTCATTTTATCAATCTCATCCATCATAATAAGCGGGTTTGTAGTTCCGGCTTTTTTCATACTTTGAATTATCACGCCCGGAAGTGCACCAACATAAGTTCTACGGTGACCTCTAATTTCTGCTTCATCACGAACCCCACCCAGAGATAATCTCACAAATTTTCTATCCATCGCACGTGCAATTGATTTTCCTAAAGAAGTTTTTCCAACTCCCGGAGGACCAACAAAGCACAATATCTGCCCCTTTACTTTCTCTGCCAGTTTAACCACAGCAAGATATTCTAAAATACGTTCTTTAACTTTTACCAATCCGTAATGATCTTCATCTAATATATTTTGAGCAATATTAAGATCGAATTCTTTTAACTTGGGATCATCCCACGGGAGATCTAAGATCCAGGTAAGATAAGTATGCGTTACAGAATATTCCGGAGAAAAGGAATTCATATGAGCAAAGCGTTCAAGTTCTCCTTCTGCTTTCTTTTTTGCCTGGTCACTTAAGTTTGCTTTTTCAATTTTTTTCTTGAATTCAAGCAATTCTGTTTTATCTTCTTTGGTTATACCAAGTTCTTTATGAATAGCCTTAAGTTGCTCATTTAGGTAATACTCACGCTGTAATTTACTGAGCTTGCTCTTCACAGTGCCGTCTATCTTATACTCCAGTTTTAATATTTGAATTTCTTCGATAACAATTCTATACAATTGGGAAATTGATTCGAAAAGATCACTCAATTCAAAGAGTTGTTGTTTTTTAGTTATATCAAGCTGGATATTTGAAAGTGCATAATAAAAAAATTCATCTGCATTTTCGGCATCACTAAGCGGTATCATCGCTTCTTCCGGAATTAATTTATTAAGATTAACATAGCTTTTAAAAGCTTTTCTGAAAGAGCGTAATAATGCTTCACTCTCTAATGCTTTTTCCGAAAGTACTTTATCCTGAACTATATAATTTGCAGTTAAATATTTTTTGTTCCTGCGATATTTTTCTATCAATACTCGCTTTTCACCTTCAACAAGTAATCTCATATTTCCATCAGGAAGTTTCATTGTTTGCAGTATGGTGCAGATAGTTCCATAACGATATAGATCCTTAGCTTTCGGATCTTCGTCTGTTAAAGCCTCATATTTCTGAGTTACACATATTATCCTTTTATCACTTGTTAAAGCTGTTTCTGCAGCATGAATAGAGAGTTCTCTCCCAACTAGAAGCGGTGTTATTGTATTGGGAGCCAGAAGTAAATTCCTGAGTGGAATTACAGGTAAAGTTCCCGAATTATTCTTATTTAATGTTACATCTTTTTCAGCCATTTATCCTCCAACGATAATGTAGAAAAAAAATCCCTATATTAAAGGTCAATAATTATTTGAATTGACAGATCGATGATCTGTCACTACATACCTTGAAAAGGCTTCTTTAGAAAAACTTCTTCTTGCTTATTAATTTCAAGGTACAATTTATCTTTATAATACATTCCTACCCTGAAAGAGTCAATCTTGCAATCGCTTCTTTCGCGGAATTCTTCTTGCTTAGTAATTTCAAGATACAACCAACCCTGAAAGTGTTAACTGTAAGAATATTTTGAAAGAAACGCTTGCAGGGTTTCCCTTTTATCTTCTTGAAAACTCGAATGGATCGAAATTATGTCCAAAAGAGAAATAGAAATATTTCTCTTCAGCTTCATCCATAGCAGCACCAACCCTTAAAGATCCAAGAAAAGTTTTGTATCCCAGTTTAATTCCTACAGCTTTTAAAAAATCATCTTCAGGAGTCCAGTAATCTATATCTCCAAGCTGCAACACGTTGAGCTGTACGTCACAGAAAATATTTTTTATTAGATTAAATCTCATTGCAATCGTATTAATTTTATAAATTGCAGCACTTTTCTCTGCCGGATAAAGCCCCATAAAGCTATCAATTCCGCCAATATAGAACGGATCGAATTCCTCTTCCTTACTATCAAAATGTGAACCGTATTCGAATTGATATTTTACAGAAAAACTATTACTAAATGGCATCAGCATTCTCAGTTTAGAATAAAATTTCTTATTCCCTACTTCGCTATAAACTCCCTCTCTTGCAGTAGAAAGTTTTGCTAGAAATTGTACTCCATGCATAGGGAAAATAAAATCATTTAAACTTTCATGATAAAGCTTGATACCCACTCCAGAAGAATAAAACTCACTATTCTCAAATTCACCAATGTGCTTATACAATCTGGATCTATAACTGTATCCGTAAAGTTCAGCTACAATAGAGTTCCTTGCGTAAAACCCGACACCGGAAGTTGCACCATATTCCATAGAATACACACTGTTTGTTTTTGTATGATCCTCTCCATAAGAATAAAGTTTTTGTTCTTTAGCATATGGGAAAGCTCTAAAATAAATTCCCCAGTGTTTACCAAAATTCTTAACATAATCCACATTTAATTCATTTTTATCACCAATTTGAGCATTTATCAGCAATTTTGAATTGTGCTGAATATAATTATTTAATTCCAATGTTAATCCAACAACTACTTCTTGATCTGTATTGGAAGAGAGAGCGAAACCAAGGCGTTTTCTATTATTTTCTTTAACCTTCAAGATCAACTCGTATTCTTCATTTCTATAATTGATTACGGGATAAATATATTTAAAATATTGAGAGTTATATGCTCCATTTACAGCTTGAAGAATATCCTTTTTAGAATAAGAAGAACTCGTTTTTAAGCCGACATATTCCCTTATCTTTGCATTACTTAGATGTTCATTGCCAACAACCGAAATTTTAATAAAATTTATCTTGTTTGGGGGTGCTTCTATATATTTTTTTTCCTTTCTTTTAGGAAGTTCTTTTAATTCTTCAATATACTTAAGTGCAGTAATTTCACCAAGATCAATTATTTTTTTTATGTTAATAAAATTATAATTGGAAAACGTAGATAATTCCGGTTTGATCAAAATATCACAAAGTTCGACAGACTGTTTTACATTATCTGTCATACTGAAATTAATTGTCTGGTCTAAAACTTTTATAAGATTATTTAGATTTTCTTTAGATCTTAGCTCTGAACTCAACTGAAAACCAATAATAATATCAGCACCCATCTCCTTCACAATTTCAGAAGGCAAATTTGCTCTGATACCACCATCAATGTAGAGTTCATCATCTAGTTTCATAGGTTCCAATATGGAGGGTGCAGACATAGAAGCACGCATGACTTCATGAAGATTACCTTTATCAAAAACTTTCATCTCCCCTGTTATAATATTTGTAGCTACACATTTAAATGGTATGGGAAGATCATTAAAATCATTTATATTTGCCGCATTATAAGTGTAATTAAAAAGTTGGTTAATTAGTTTAGAACCAGAGAACAAAGCTTCGGGAAGCCCCGGACGGAATCTGTCATCAAGATCAAAATAATAATTGGCATAAGGCATCCATCTCTTTTCCCCGATATAAAGATCTTTCCGTGAAACAGTTTCATCAAATATATTATCGAAATCATTAGTGAGTATCATTTCTTCAATTTCTACGGCAGAATATCCTATTGCGTACAATCCACCCACGACTGCGCCCATACTTGTTCCGGCAATGTAATCAACTTTAATACCAAGTTCATCTATCACCTTTAAAATACCAATATGAGCCAAACCGCGCGCACCACCTCCGCTGAGAGCTAATCCAACTTTCTCTTCCGAATGCAGAGAGATCACGATTATTATGATCATCAAAACTAATATATATTTACTTCTCATAAATCAACCAAAAAAAGACGAGGTATGCTCCCCGTCTTTTTTATTATATCTTACAAAACTGTATTATTCTGCAACATCCAATTCTGTAGATTCTTCTTCAATTTCGCTTTTAATGATTGTTTCGTTAATTTCCTTTTCAATTATTTTATCCTCTTTTTTTTCACTATAAACAGCTTCGATCATCGGTGAGTATGCAACGATGAGACCAGCAAAGACAATACTTACCATACTCATTAATTTAATCAAGATATTAATTGAAGGACCGGCTGTATCTTTAAAAGGATCTCCCACTGTATCACCAACTACAGCAGCTTTATGAAAGTCTGAACCTTTACCGCCATGTTGTCCTGATTCAATATATTTTTTGGCATTATCCCAGGCTCCACCAGCATTATTCATCATTATTGCCAACACCAAACCTGTAGATAATCCACCGGCGAGAAGTCCCATAACACCACCAACGCCTAAGACTAATCCGACAACAATAGGAGTAAGAATTCCCAATACAGCAGGAGCAACCATCTCTCTTTGTGCCCCAACTGTAGAAATTTTAACACATTTAGCATATTCGGGTTCGGCTGTACCTTCCATAATCCCAGGAATTTCACGGAATTGACGACGAACTTCTGCCACCATATCTCCTGCTACTCTTCCAACTGCTTTCATTGTGAAAGCTGCAAAAACGAAAGTAACCATAGAGCCCATAAATATTCCAACTAAGAATTTAGGATTCATCAGGTTAACTGAGTAATAGTTCATAAAATCTGCAATAGAAGCATTTGCAACTTCAACAGTTCTAACTAAACCGTTTCCAAAATCTATTGTCATGACCTTCATTCCAAGATGTAGTAAACCTGTTCTCACCTCTTCCAGATAGGCAGCGAGAAGTGCCATTGCTGTAAGTGCTGCGGAGCCGATAGCAAAACCTTTTCCTGTAGCAGCAGTAGTGTTTCCTAAACTATCCAGAGCATCAGTTCTTTTGCGAACTTCTTCAGATAATTTACTCATCTCAGCATTTCCACCTGCATTGTCGGCAACCGGACCAAAAGCATCCATAGCTAGAGTAACACCCAATGTAGCCAGCATTCCCACAGCTCCAAAACCAATTCCGTACAATCCCAATTCCGGAATTGTGAAACCTTTGCTCACACTGAAAGCAGCCATTATTGCAATACCAATAATTATTACCGGAGCCGCTGTAGATTTCATTCCCACAGCTAATCCATCAATAATAACTGTAGCGGGACCATACTCACCCTGCTTGGCAATACCCCTGGTAGGAGCATAAGCAGTGGAAGTTGAACGTTCTGTAAAATAACCTATTAAAATTCCTGCAAAAAGCCCAATCATACTAGCGAGGAATATGCCAAATGCATATTCGGCAGGAAGCATAATTTTTGTTACAAAATAGGCAACAATTGCGATGAGGATCGAGCTGCCGTAAACACCCTTATTCAAGGCAAACATCAATTCTTTTGTCCCAGCATTCTCCTTGGTGGAGACCAGATAAATTCCAATAATGGAAAGAAAAGCACCTACACCGGCAAGAACCATCGGAGCTGTTACAAAATTAATCGCCCAAGAATTCATCAGTTCCGTTCCATGACCGAAAAGCTGAGTAACCGCAGCCATTCCGAGTGCTGCCGTTGCCAAAATAGATCCGGCATAAGATTCATAAAGGTCAGCCCCCATTCCTGCAACATCGCCAACGTTATCACCCACATTATCAGCAATAGTTGCCGGATTACGCGGATCATCTTCAGGAATCCCAGCTTCCACTTTTCCTACCAGATCTGCTCCAACATCAGCAGCTTTGGTATAAATTCCCCCGCCAAGACGAGCAAAAAGTGCCTGAGTAGAAGCACCCATTCCAAAACTAAGCATGATCACTGTGATCGTGTGAAGTGGGAAATTAAAATAATTTAAAGCATAGAACCAGGCGGTAATATCGATCAGTGCCAGACCAACAACAACAAGTCCCATCACTCCACCTGCTCTAAAGGCAACTTTAAGTCCTTTATTCAAACTTACCGAAGCTCCCTGAGCTGTTCTGTTCGATGCCAGCGTTGCAGTATTCATACCTATCCAACCTGCCAGTCCACTGAAAAAACCTCCAGTAAGAAAAGCCCATGGAATAAGCCAGTGCAACACATGCAGCACATGAGCCATAATATTGAAGATAATAAAGGCTACGAGAAAGAAAATTCCCACACCTTTATATTGTTGTTTCAAGTAAGCAAATGCACCATCCCGCACATGCTTGGCAATTGTCTGCATCGTTTCATTACCGGGGTCTTCTTTTTTTACTCCTAAGTAAAAAATATAAGCAAAAATTAAAGCGGTAATCGCTCCTATGGGTGCAACATACCAAATTGTTGGTATCATTAATGAACCTCCATTTTTTATAAATGACTAATACATCTTTAGTTAAGTAATGTCATTATATATTTTTATCTCTAAAAATAATTTGGTTGCCTTACTGTCAAGTTTCTTGTGATTTATACGGTTTTAAGCGTAGTTTAAGATACTTCCAATCCAATTATTCGTGAATATCTATTTGACAGTAAATTAAGAATTCCTACTAATACCTATAAGATAAATTTAGTCTGAAATAAGAGGTTATTATGAAGAATCCACTTCGTTCATTAGAATTCAAAAACAATAAACTATTTCTGATCGATCAGAGAGTTTTACCACAGAAATATGAAAAGTTCATTTGTGAGAATTACAGAGATGTTGAATTCGCAATTAAAGATATGGTGGTTAGAGGAGCTCCTGCCATCGGTGTTACTGCAGCTTATGGAGTTGTTCTTGCCGCTCTCGAATTCATTGAGCTTCCTATTAAACAATTTTTGGAAGAAATGCAAAACGCATGTGACATTATCAACAATTCCCGCCCAACTGCAGTTAATCTTATGTGGGCTATAAAGCAAATGAGAACATTATTAGTTAATAGTGATACTCCTAAAGAAATTCTATATAAATTAAAAACGGAAGCTGATAGAATTGCTGATGAAGATGTGAAAACAAATAAGAAAATGGGACAGTTTGGGAATTCACTAGTTCCTCAAAAAGCTACAATTCTCACACATTGCAATACAGGAGCACTTGCCACAGTTGAATATGGAACAGCATTGGGAGTTATTCGTGCTGCATTTGAGGATGGAAAAGAAATATTTGTTTATGCTGATGAAACCAGACCTCGTCTGCAGGGAGCCAGACTTACAGCTTGGGAACTGGTTCAGGAAGGAATTCCAGCAAAACTAATTGCCGATAATGTGGCAGCTACTTTGATACGTGATGGCAAAATTGATTTAATATTGGTTGGAGCTGATAGGATTGCTGTAAATGGTGACAGTGCAAATAAGATCGGCACTTTCATGCTTTCTGTTATTGCAAAAGCTTATAATATTCCATTTTATATTGTTGCTCCAACTACAACAATAGATTTTGAAATTGAAACAGGAAGTGAGATAGAAATTGAAGAGCGTTCAAAAGAAGAGGTAACTCATATAAAAGGTATTCAAATTGCTCCTGATAACATTGAAGTATACAATCCCGCTTTTGATGTAACACCAAATGAAAATATTACAGCTATTATTACTGAAAAGGGAATAATCAATAAACCATTTAAAGAAAATATTTTAAAACTGAAATAGAGGAATTTATGTTATTTGAAGAAATCAGAAACGAAATTGCCAATTTAGGGAAAGAGATCGCAGCTTCTGGATTTAACCTGGGAACCTGGGGCAACATCTCCGCAAGAATTGATAAAGATCACTTTGCCATTACGCCATCAGGAATTACCTATGAAACCATAACAGCCGAAGATATCGTTATTATTGATCTTACGGGGGAAATTGTTGATGGCAATAAAAAACCATCAATCGAACTTCCTCTGCATTCTGCGATATACAAAGCGAAAAGAAATATAAAGGCAATAGTTCACACTCACAGCGTTTATTGCACTGCTTTTGCAGTTGCCCGAAAACCGATCCCTGCCGTTTGTGAAGATATGATCCAAATTGTAGGTGGACAGGTTGAAGTTGCCAAATATTTTCTTCCCGGTTCTAAAGAATTAGCACAATCTGTAGTAACATCACTTGATAATAAAAGTGCCTGTATTATGGCAAATCACGGCTTGATAACTGTGGCGGATAATTTAAATGAAGCGTATAAAATTGCTCAGATCGTAGAGAAGTCGGCTCAAGCTGTAATTTATGCCGGAACTCTGGGAGGAGCTGTAGAATTATCTCAAAACGACATCGATTTTATGCGTGATTTCTATTTGAATGAGTATGGGCAGGAGTAAATAAACATGAAATTATTACATCTTAGAATTGCAAGTTATTTATATAATCAGATTACCGATAATGATATTAGTTATTCCGAATTATTTGAACGTTATCCAAGCTTAAATATGAATAAAGAAGAACATATAAAGGCATTAATTGCATGGCTTCGTTCTTGGGGATGCAGACAATTTAAAAAAGACAATGAAGATTTATCAATAAATAGTATTAAAAAATGGTTTCAAACAATTGAAACCAAATTCCCAAGTAAACATAATTATTTAATTGATTACGACTTAAATACAAATAAAAAAATAATTATAGAATCTTTTGATAACCTGTTAAATAAATATGCATCTATTCATAAATATAGAAATCGCAAAATTAATGTTCGGATTGGACCGGTTGGAGCAGCAAAGGCGTTATTTGCAATAAGACCAAATCTGTTTCCTCCTTGGGATGGATTTATTTATAAGAAGTTTAAATTAGAAGGTAACGGCTATGGATATTTTAAGTATCTTTTAAAAGTTAAAAATGAATTACGAGAAATTAGGAATAACATTAAAGATACTGAGTTAAAATGGGATGATTTATTTGAATATTTAGGAAAAAAACACACCTCTTATCCTAAATTGATTGATGAGTATTATTGGATTACAATAACACAAGAAATTGATCCTGCAAAAATTGAAAATTTTATGCGTGATTTCTATTTGAATAAATATGGGCAGGAGTAAAATGAATAGAATAATAATGATGTTTATCTTACTGGTTGCAATAACAATTATCCAGGCAGAGGAGCAAAATATGAATAGCATTTATGATTTTGAAATGGTTGATATAAAAGGTGATACTCTTAAACTTAGTGAATATACAGGAAAAGTAATATTGATCGTGAACACAGCTAGTAAATGTGGTTTTACTTATCAATATGAAGGTTTGGAAAAATTATTTAAAACCTATAAAGATCAAGGACTTGTGATTCTGGGATTTCCAGCCAACAATTTTTTAAAACAGGAACCCGGCACTGATGAAGAGATCGCTACTTTTTGTAGTATCAATTATGGTGTAACTTTCCCCATGTTTAGCAAGATATCAGTTAGAGGAAAAGAGATGCATCCACTTTATAAATATCTCACATCCAAAGAGACAAATCCAGAATTTGGTGGAAAGATCAGTTGGAATTTCAATAAATTCTTAATCTCAAAAGAGGGTAAGATAATCAATCGCTTTGGTTCAAAGGATAAACCAGGAAGTGATAAAGTTATTGATGCAATTGAAGAAGCATTGTAAGCTACTCTTTTGACAAAATATTTTTTGTTAACTGTGTTTATGTTGTAAATTAAGTGTTGTTCATTCTCCTTCGACTCCGCTCCAATCTTCGCGATGCTACGACTTGGCAAGCCGGATAACAATGAATTCTTTTCGAAACAGACTGGAAAAAACCTTCAAGGTTTTGTAAACCTTGAAGGTTTGTAGACTTTGTTCGTTTCTACCTACCTTGGCGTAGTCCCGAAAATCGGGACGTAGACAGGTTCATTGCTAAATCTCTTCCTCGTTTTCATTCTTCAGTTGCTTCTTTTTTTTTCTCGTACTTGATAATAACCCAATTAGAATACCAAGAAGTAAAGTTAGAGGGAATAGGATCACAAGAGGAACCATTTCAAACTTCCAAAAAAGTAATTGGAATGGATAAGTATTTAAATTTTGAAATAGAATTATTACAAATATTAGTAATAAAAATAAGATTATAATTGTTTTAATTTTCATTTGTTACTCCTTTTTTTCTATTTATCCGCGTTTATCTGTGTTCTTTTATAACCATTGCGAAGGTCAAAAAAAAAGCAAGAAGTCCGAAAACCATTAGACAGGCAAGAGAATTCCAGCATCGTTTGCTACTCAAGCCGACACACCATTCGCAAGGTTTTTTACTATCCTCTATCAGCTTTGAGAACTTCCAGAAACGCTTCTTGCGGAACCTGTACGGAACCGATCTCTTTCATGCGTTTTTTTCCTTCTTTCTGTTTCTCTAGTAATTTTCTTTTTCTAGTAATATCACCACCATAACATTTGGCAGTCACATTTTTACGTAGAGCGTTAATTGTACTTCTGGCTATTATCTTAGCGCCGATACTTGCCTGCAAGGCAACCTTAAATTGCTGCTTTGGAATAACCTCTTTAAGTTTCTGAGTAATACTTTTTCCCCAGTTATAAGCTTTATCGGCATGACAAATAAATGACATCGCATCAACACGTTCACTATTGATCATCATATCCACTTTCACAACATCAGCTACCCGAAATTCTTTAAACGAATAATCTAAAGATGCATAGCCGCGACTTAGAGATTTAAGCCTGTCATAAAAATCAAAAATGATCTCGATCAACGGCATTTCATAATGGATCGACATCCTTTTTTCATCGATATACTGCATATCTTTTTGAATACCGCGCCGTTCCTGGACCAAGTTCATAATATTCCCAACGTATTCACTTGGAACTATTATCTCAATATCCATTATTGGTTCTTCAATATTTGCAATTCCGGCAGGATCGGGCATATCAACCGGATTATAGATAATTTTCTGCGAACCGTCTTCCATATTTATCAGGAATTTTACACTCGGAGTAGTTGTAATTATTAGGACATTATATTCACGAGACAATCTTTCCTTCACAATTTCAAGATGAAGCATTCCTAAAAAACCACAACGAAAACCAAAACCTAATGCCAGTGAACTTTCCGGCTCATAAGTAAGTGAAGCATCATTCAAACTTAGTTTTCCAAGAGCATCTCTCAAGTTTTCATGATCGTCTTTATCAAGCGGGAAAACACCACTATATACCATTGGTTTGGGTTCTTCAAATCCGGGTAAAGCTTCGGTACAGCCATTCTCAGCAGTCGTTATAGTGTCTCCAACCCTGGCATCAGAAATATTTTTTATATTGGCAATAATGTATCCAACTTCACCCGTTTTTAGTCCTTTTGTGGGAATTTGTTTTAATCCCAGATAACCAATTTCCTCAATCGCATATTCCTTATTTGTAGAAAGCAAGCGGATGCTATCACCTCTGTTCAGTTTACCATCGAATATCCTAACTAAAATTATCACACCTCGGTATTTATCAAAATATGAATCAAAAATAAGAGCTTTTGTTGGTTTATTTGTTGCGCCTGTAGGAGAAGGTATATCCCTTATAAGACCTTCAATAAGTTCTTCAACTCCTTCTCCCGTCTTGGCACTGATCTTATATACATTTTCCTGTAAAACACCGATGTTTTCTACTATATCGTGTTCTGTTCCTTCTACATCAGCCTTTAGCAGGTCAATTTTGTTTATCACGGGAACTATCTCAAGATCATTCTCCATTGCGAGATACATATTACTCATAGTTTGAGCCTCAATTCCTTGAGATGCATCAACAATAAGAAGTGCTCCATCGCAAGAAGCGAGACTACGTGAAACTTCGTATGAGAAATCCACATGTCCGGGAGTATCTATAAGGTTAAGAATATATGTCTTTCCATCTTTTTCGTATTCCATGCGGATCGCATGAGATTTTATTGTAATTCCACGTTCCTTTTCCAGTTCCATGTCATCCAGCACAAGAGCATCATGAGAACCCATATCAATCACATCAGTAACTTCCAACATTCTATCTGCAAGTGTAGATTTACCATGATCAATATGCGCGATAATACAAAAATTTCTGATTAAATCAATGTCCATCAAACCTCCGAACTAATTTCAAAAACTTAAGTATCGGCTTATGTGTCAACTATTTCATTATCGTATTAGACTCAATATATTTCATTCTTGACGCAATGTCTTTAGATATTTACTTAGTGATATATATTATTTCCAAATATAATAAAGATATAGGAGTTAATATGGAACTTAATGAACAAATTGAAGCTTTAAAGCAAGATGTTGAAAATTTGCAGAAAAACTGCGCTAAGGATAAGTTAACCATGATCGTATTTTCCGGTGAATTAGATAAGATCATAGCAGCATTTATTCTGGCAACCGGTGCAGCATCTATGGGAACCGAAGTATCTATGTTTTTCACATTCTGGGGCAGTGCAGCTCTCAGAGCCTCTCATAAGAAAGCAAAAGGCAAAAAACTTATTGAGAAAATGTTTGGCATTATGCTTCCAAAGGGATTCAAACACTTAAAGCTATCTAACATGAATATGGCAGGTATGGGAACACAGATGATAAAGAATATCATGAAAAAGAAGAAAATCCCTTCTTTACAAGAGATGTTAAAAATGGCTGAAGAACTGGGAGTGCAGATCTCAATTTGCGAGATGTCAATGGATCTTATGGGAATGAAGAGTGAAGAGATGATTGATTATAAATCACTGCGTTATTGTGGTGTAGCTACTTTCCTCAAGGATGCTGGCGAAAGCAAAACTACTCTCTTTATATAAATACACTTTATTTCTTGTGAAAGTATGGTTCCGATAGAGACAGAAATCATTATTTTAATGAATAACTATCTTAAAAATCTAGAAAAAATTTAAGCTTGACGTTAGG
>JAYEKK010000017.1:0-5809 GCA_034660955.1 Candidatus Cloacimonadota bacterium
ATTTATTCAATGGAGCTACCGTAGTAGGGCGTGCATCTGAAAATAGAATACGCTCTTTTTCAGGTACCCCGTCATTAGCTAATTTCATTTGCTTTTCAATTTCTTTTATATCTTTCTTATCCACAATTACTCCTTGTTTTTAAAAGATTAACCACTGAGATCACGGAGAGCACGGAAAAAAGCATATAATTTTTTTCTTCTCTTCTCTCGGTGAACTCTGTGTACTCTGTGGTTCAATAACTAACACAATATCTCCTTAAAAATATTTTAGCAACGAACAATTATTGTTGGCTTTGCAAAGCAAAACAACAACTTCTTCTAACAAGTCGAACAAAAGACAAAAAGATATTAATTTTCTGTTCGTTTAGTTCGTGTTGTTTGTTGCTCATCCTTTCCTCTAAAAATAGGCAACTAAAATTATTGATGCAATCCCAATTAACGTAGGCCATTTCAAGAAAAACCGCATCGATTGTTCAGGACGGAATCTTGGGAAAGATGCTCCCACAAAAACCGAGAACATATAAATTAAAAATGTTTTAACTATCATTATCGGAAGATTAGTAGCTCCACCGAAAAATAGATTCATAAAAAGAACCAACTTAGCTGCGGTAAACAAACCTCTGTTAGTTTGCAAAGTTGCCAGAAAACTACTATTCATTTCAATTGGAGGTCCAATTGGAATTTCTTGAGGTGCCAGAACAATGCTGAATGGCGAGTGCATATTCATTCCCAAGAGTGATATCATTGCGGCAATAACTGCTAATGGATTTGTAAACAATGTCCAATTTAAAATACTTCCCTGTTGAGCTGCTACAATAGTTGTTATATCCAATGTATTATATTGAATTGCTATTGCAATTACTGCCAGCGAAAATGGTACCTCAAAAGCTGTCATTTGAGATAAACCTCTCGCAATTCCAATTGGCGAATAAGGATGACCGCCTTCTCCTGCGCCGAGTGCCATTCCCAACTGACCGAAGAAAATGAAATACATTACCAAAAGCAGATCACCTGCCACAGAAAAATTGGAAAACACAACCGAGCCAAATATTACCGGAATAAAAAGATAGGTTCCAAGTCCGCCTGCTAAACGGAAAACCGGTCCCAAAAAATACATGATACCGTGCGAAATTGAAACTCGTTTTCCATGATTTTTTATAATATCAAGAAATGGCTGCCAAACTGGTGGACCATATCTTCCATGAACTCTTGCATATATTTTTCTTACAATTCCAGCCAATGTAAGACCATATATCGTTGCAACTGATACCGAAATAACTGCATAAAGAATCTTTATCCAAATATTCATATTATACTCCCAAAATGAAATAAATTACTACAATATATATGATGATATGTAAAATATATGTTTGCCCGTTTCCGGTATATAATTGTCGGAAGAAACCTGCCAAGCTATGTGACCATTCAGAAGATTCATGCCAGAAGTTCCAAATTCTTGGTTTTCCCCATCCACCAAGAGCCTTTCTATAATGCGCATACATGTTGTGTGCTACATGAGTAGTTTGAGGTGATTCCGGTCTTTCTGCTGCATAAACAATATTGAATTGTTTCACTTTTTGCATTTTACCGTTGAACAATATTAAGAATATCAATGGAACTATAAAAACTCCCATTGTAACCATCATAATCATGTTGCCATTCCAATATCCCAAACTGCTTGAAATAGTATATCCATCAATGATAATTGATGAATCAAAATAGCGCATGGCAATGGAATTCAATGGTTGGATAATCAAATTTGGGAACATTGAAAAAGCCATAATTCCAATAATAAATATATATTGAGGGATGATGAACCAAAGCGGAGCTTCTTTAACTTCCTGATGTTCATATTTGAGCTGACCCAAGAATATTGTGTGGATCAATCTGTATAGATAAAGAAAACTTACAGCACTTGCGAAGAACAGAACTCCAGCTTGTAAATACCAGCCTTTTGTTATGAAAGCAGAATAGACCAGCCATTTTGAACCAAATCCGGATAATGGCGGTACACCTGAAACAGCTATTATTAAGATCAAGACACTTATAAAAGATAAAGGCATTTTCTTTATCAGCCCGCCCATTTCATACATTGTTCTAGTGTGAGTTCGATAATAAATTCCGGCAATGGCAATAAACAAGGCAGATTTGAACATCATATGATTAAAAGAAAGATACATCGCAGAAAGCCAACCGAGATGACTTAAGATAGCAATTGAAGCTATAATGTAACCAACTTGACTCATACTGGAATAAGCTAATAATCTTTTTGCATCTTCTTGGAATGAAGCGAGGAATGCCCCCACAATAGCCGTTAACACGCCAATCCAACCAATCCAATAGAATATGTCTAAAGAAGGAGTATTTTTGATATATGAAATGGCAATCATTAATAAACCAAAGACACCGGCTTTCAATAAAATTGCGGAGATAAATGGAGAGACATCTGATTCTGCTTCGGCGTGTGCTTCCGGTAACCAGATATGAACTCCGAGTGAACCGGATTTTATCATAAACCCGATTGCCAGCATAATTATGGAAATTATTGGAAGATGCACATTTGTAATCGATAAAATCAAAGCTGAATTAGATATTAGATCAGGTGCAAAACTAAACCCGACCATTAATAAATATGCTCCGGCTGTTGAGAAGATCAAATACATCAAAGAAGCTTTCTGAGCTTTTTTACCTCTTAGAATTAAGAGAAATGAGGAAATCGTCATAAATTCCCAACTCAAGAAAAATTCTAAATATGTGGTTGCAATAATTAAGTTTCCAAAAGAGAAGATCATCATTAAAAGAAGACCGTAAAATCCTTCACTTTTACCTTCTCTATTTAGTGTACTTATTATATTTATTGCGCTTCCAAGTATAAAAATAACTCCAAAGAAAAGTTGGATATTACTTTCAAATGGATAGAGAAAATATCCATAAGCCAGCACTGCCGCCAGCGATAAAAAACCCTTAATTTTAGAAGGAAGAAAATCTAATACGTGAAGAACTAAAACAGCAAGTATCGGTAGAGCATGAAGCCAATTGAAACCGTAGAAAAACTTCATGATAATTACTGAGATCAAGATTGTAATTCCTGCAAAAATTGTTGTGGGAAATATTTTGCTGAATTCTAAAGAAAACTCTTTATTCTCTGCTTTTTCATCACTTTTTATCGAGAGTGTAAACCATCTGAAAAGGAAGATCACTTCAAAAAGAGAACCTAATAAAACAGCACCTATGACAAAGAACATCTTTCCATGAACAAGGATTTTAATAAATTCCCATTTAGCCCAGAATCCGGCAAAAGGCGGAAATCCAGATAGGGCAAATAATAAAACTCCGAATAAAACCAACAAAGGTTTATTATTTTTCAATACATTCCAGTCTTTCAGGTTTTCCTTTTTCACAATTCCAGCTATCCAGAAAAGTCCGGCTTTGGCAATAAGATGATTTACAAAAAATCCACCTACTATCAAATATATTAATGAGTTTGGTGAGTGCATCGTAAAGATAAGACTTGCCACTAATAATCCTATTTGACCAATAGAAGAATAACCCAATAATCGTTTTGCATTCTTTTGTTTTAATCCCATTAAATTTGAGAAAAAGAAAGTTACGACTCCGGCAATTCCAAATATATTGAGGAAATTCTGTGGAAGCAAAGGCATAATTTTGTAAAAGACAAAAAATATCGCTGCTGAATTTACTACAGCAATCACCGAAACTATTCCGGAATCGACAGCTTCATAAACATCGAGTGCCCAGCCATTTGCCGGAAACGGTTTTAGCTCGATGAATACAGCGATTGCCAAAAGAAATACCGAGATCAAACCTAAATTAGTGAAATTACTTAAATGGATAAATTCTAAATTCAGATTCCCTGTAAAATAATAAACAAAGGTTACGCCGAGTAAAAAGAATGTAGATGCAATTCCACCGGCGATCATATATTTGAATCCGGCAGAAAGAGATTTTCTGGTCTCGGTTAAGGTGATGAGAGCAAATGTAGAAATTGATACAATTTCTAAGAACACGAACATGTTAAAAAGGTCACGTGTCATCACTAAACTGTTCACTCCCATTATCATTATTAAATAGAGGATCAAACCGGAAATATGGGTCTCTTTGAATTTTTTAAAAAGATAAATTCCTGATAATAATGCTGTGAGATTTGCAAACAATAACACAAATGATTCTTGTATTCCGAGTTGTAAATTTATAGATAACGGAGCACTAAAACCTGCCGTATTAATGATCAGGGTTGAAGCATCTAAAAAGGTTAATTGATAAAACCATTCTCCAATAACAAATACATTGAAAGATAAAATTCCGTAAAATACAGTTAAGGATAATTTTCTTCCACCTTTATCGATGAGAGTTAAAAGAAATCCGGCGGCAAGAAATAGGATAAGTATATAAATTGGATTTACCATTTCAACTCCTGATAATCATCGATCGATAGCGATTTGTTTTTTTGATACAATTTTATAACAAAGCTCAACATCAAGGCTGTTACTGCAAGACCTATAACAATTGCCGTAAGAACCAAAGCAGATGGAATAGGATCAACAACTTGTTTTGCAGCATTTGCAAGATCAACAGCACCGTCTAAAATTGGAGCAGTTTTACCACGAAGATAACCAATTGAAACAATAATGATATGAGTGCCGGTATCAACTATCGAAAACCCGATTACGATCTTTATCAAATTCTTTTGAGTTAACATTCCGTAAAGTCCAATGACAAGGAGTAAAAATCCCAGTATAAGAGCGAATATCATTATTCTCCTCCCATTTTGTCTATAATTGTTGTAAGCTCAGAACCAACCTTGAGTCCAACCAGCGAATAAATTATTGGAATAGCTCCTGCGCTGAGCAGGTAACCAAATTTGCCTAAAGGCAGAATGGCTGGATCAAGAAAGCTGTTCATTCCTATTAATAGAAGACCGAATAACCCGATCATTACATAAAAAGCACCAGAAAATGATTCTACAAGATGCAGAATTGAATGGTTGAATTTCAAATTCACATCCGCCAAGATCAATAATAAAAATGCAGTCGTGATAAGAACTCCTCCCTGAAATCCTCCGCCCGGAGTAAGGTGACCATGAGTGAATATATAAACTCCGGTTAGGATTATCAAAACAAATAAAAACTGTGATGCCGTCTGCAATAATTCTGATGATCTGCGAGGTTTTAAACTTGCCTTTTTCTTTCTCAATAAAAATCCAACTCCTGCTGTAGCCAGAAACAATACTGTAACCTCACCTAAAGTATCTAAACCACGATAAGTTACGATTACTGAGGTTACAACATTTTGCGTATTCAAATCGTTTATTGAGCCTACAACATATTGGGAAGATAGATCACTGAGTTCATTATGGAAATCAAAATCTCTTACAAATGGAAGAAACATAAGAACCAGACCCAGAAGTGCAAGTGATACAAATATTTTTTTAATCATCCAGGTCTCCTTTTTTTATCTTTTTTAAAGTGAAAATAAAGATAATTGTTGTGAGTCCCGAACCAATTGCCGCTTCCGTCATTGCCACATCCGGTGCTGCAAGCAAAAGGTAGATCACACTTGCCAATAAACTTATTACTCCCGCGCTGATGACAGCGGAGAGCAAGTTCTTTAAATGAATAGCCAAAAATGCAGCTACTATCATAATTATTCCCAAAACTATAATTATTATGGAGATCATTTTTCTTCTCCTTTATTTTCTAACTCATCATCTTTCAGATCATCTTTTACAGAACGTTCTGTTAGCTTAACACCGGCAAAATGGGCAGCTCGGGCTAATGTATTTGAAGAG
>JAYEKK010000018.1:0-20769 GCA_034660955.1 Candidatus Cloacimonadota bacterium
GAGCTATACAACAAGTGTTCAGCAAGGTGAGTTTATTTTAACAACAACATCTTCTTTGTTTCAATTATAGTTTGTGTTTGCAATTTATAGAGATATATTCCTGAAGCTTGATTTGATGCATTCCATATATAGTTGTGTTTACCGGATTCAAATTGATGTGATTCTATTATTTGCCCTTTTATGTTAAACAAAGTAAGAGTTCCTGTTTCGTTTTCTTTTATATCGAATTGGATATTAGTTTCAGGATTGAATGGGTTGGGATGATTTGAATATAGTTGTGTATTGATGGGAAGTAAACCAATATCACCACTTACGGGAGTCACGGTAATGTAATCAACTTTGATCTCTGTATCCTCATTTGTGCCATCTGATACTGTTAAAGATACTGTATATAACCCTTCTTCTATATATGTGTGAATTGGATTCTGAATATAAGAATCAACTATTCCATCATTCTCAAAGTCCCACTCCCAAGTGACAATATCTCGTGAATTCTCTTTTTGAATATTCTTTGAGTTACCATTATCTGCAAAATCACCTAATAGTCCGGGAAGACCACCTGAAGAGAGATCTGTAAATTGCACTTCAAGCGGTTGCAGGCCTTCTAATGGTTCAGCTTCGAAATCTGCATTAATTGGATCTCCAACTGTAATATAATCCGCCTTAGTTTCAGTATTATTAAATGTACCGTCACTCACTGTTAAGGTCACCGTATATATTCCTTCTTCAGTATAAGTATACATTGGATTTTGTTCATTGGAATCTATAGTTCCATCATTATCAAAGTCCCATTCCCATGAAACAATTTCACGTGAACTATTTTGCTGGGTCATTTTCTCGTTAGCAGCTTTAGATAATCTAAGTGTATTATTCCCCTCATTGGGAATTTGATCGAGTCCACCGGTAGATAGATCTGTAAATTGTACTTCAAGCGGTAGTATACCTTCCAACGGATTCGCTACAAAATCTGCAATTATTTGTTCACCAACTGTTATGTAGTCCACCTTAATTTCTGTGCAAGTAAATGTGCCGTCACTTACTATTAACGTAACTGTATATATTCCTTCTTCGGTGTAAGTATAATTTGGATTCTGCTCATAGGAATCTGTAGTTCCATCATTGTCGAAATCCCATTCCCAGGAGACAATCTCACGTAAACTATGTATATTACGCATTCTCTCACTGTTTATTTCGGAAGATATGTTAGCATTCTTTTCTAGATTAAGGATTATATCAAGTCCGCCTGAGGATAGATCTGTAAATTGGACATTAAGTGGTGCCAAACCAATAAGTGGTTCTGCTTCAAAATTTGCTATTATTGGTTCACCAACAGTAATGTAATCAACTTTTATTTCTGTATCTACATTTGCATTATCATATACATTTAATGAAACAGTATATATTCCAGTTTCAGTATAAGTATAAACTGGATTTTGTTCATAAGAATCTATTGTTCCATCATTATCGAAATCCCATTCCCAAAAAATAATATCAAGTCCACCTGAAGATAGATCAGTAAACTGAACATTAAGTGGTGCCAAACCAATAAGTGGTTCTGCTATAAAATCTGCATTAATTGGATCTCCAACTGTAATATAATCTACTTTTGTTTCCGTATCAGTATTTACACCGTCGCCTACAGTTAAGGAAACAGTATAAAACCCAATTTCTGTGTATATGTAAGTTGGGTTTTGTTCATAAGAATCTATAGTACCATTATTATCAAAATCCCATTCCCAGCTTGTGGGAATACTTCCCACAGATAAGTCTGTAAAGTTAACCGTTAGAGAAGGATCACCAGATAAAATATCAGCAATAAATTCAGCAGTTAAGGGAGTTCCAAAATCAAGATCAATAGCGGCATACATTAAAGGGCTATTTGTCCAACCTCCATGACCTTGAACAGCTGAGCCATAATCATTGTCATCCATAAACACAAAGTTTAATTTAGCATGATAGTTGCCGGGTACATTGTTAAGAATTTCAAGCTTATCACCAAGAGAAATGTTCACCGGAAGCATACCTTCAAATTCCTGTGCATAGTTACCATCATAGTGGTTTGCAGGATCAATTACATTATCATTCGGATTAGCATTAATATATCTGATATCTGACCAGGTAGCTCCTCCATCATCTGAAATAATGACAGCGATCTCTGGTTGTTCAACCCAACCATCGTAACCTTCTACTCCATGATAAGCATTTTGAAGTTTTGCACCATCATGCCAGGCAGTAACTAACCAATCTCCATTTGCCACCATCTTGCAGTTACTTTCATTGAAGTAAGCATCTTGATAATCACCATCGAAGAACCAGCTGGGAGCACTCATTACAACAATAGGCCAGCCAAAAACATCATATTCATCTACTTCCCCATCATCATCAAGATCAAAAGCAACAGCCATATGATCATCACCTGGGTCAGTATCTTGTACATCTATGTCGTAGAAACTGAATTCATGTGTTACAGTATCAAAAGTAAATATTTTCGGATAGATATATGCCGGCCAGTATGTACCGTCATCTATATTCTCTTGTGAATTATAATTTACACCCGTCATCCATTGTACTTTTGTATTATTATCTGTAAATACGCCATTGTAATGGCTAAGGTCAATGGAAGGTAGAATATACATATCAGCCGGTGTTATTCCGTCATCATTATACCATAAGTACTCACCGGTTTGGTAATTTGTAGGATTAGTCATAGGTTGTTTAAGTTGTTGTGTGTATCTTGTAAATGTTTCACCGTAATCGTTACTATACATAGCAAAAAGAGAATCTGTAACTGTGCCAATAAAAACAACTTGTCCATCATCTTCACATACAACCATATCCTTATTTATCCTACCAATATCATTATATGCCATGTAGTCAAAATATGGAAATGACTGTATTGTCCAATCAAGATCTGATGTCACCATTAGATCATTATCATCAAAATCTGCATATAAATAAAGGCAATTATAATTTGTGTTTGTATAGTTGTTACCATAAGCATGAACCCTTCTGTGCCCAGCTTCTGGAGATGGTCCCACCCAAACCAAGGGCCAAATGAACTCATCATCATAATGCCCAGTATGTGGAATACTCATTTCCGGATTATCAAAAATAATAAATGGTGTTCTCCAACTACCAGGTGTACCGGTAATATGGAATATTGCATAAGACATATGACTATCGTAACTTCCATCCGGCTCAGTTACTGCATGCCAAACTTCAAATGGGTCACCTGTATATGGATCGATAGCCAAAGATGTAAAGCCTTCACGATTAGGAACTGGATTAACTGCATTACTCTCTGCAAGTGTTCCATCAGAATTAATATAACTGTAATAAGCTCTACGGTCTGTACCAACTGCCTGTGTTTCAGAACGCATGTATGATACATATGATCCACCTGCAGGGTAACCATATGGCTGAGCAATATCGGGTTGTTTCCTTAAGTTATAACCATTATAACTAAAAGGCATATAATCATAATACGAACTTGTTAAATAAGTTGTATTCTCATTATCACCGTTAGGAATAAATGCATACTCTGGAGCTGGGTTCTGATCTCTTGATATATTTCTCATTCCAAAACGCATTGCCGGACTATAGTTGCCCTTTGCAACTTGAACAGGTTGCATAAAATCCTCAGCTACCAGTGAACACACTAACAGACTTAAACCCAAAAGAATTAATATCTTTTTCATTATACTCTCCTATATTTTTTTAATTTAATACATTCATCTTTTCATTTTTCTTAAAAAATTCTTTATTAAGAGTTGTGCTATTTGCACAAAGCAAAATTAGTTATTTAAAAAATCAATGTCAAGAACATTATTATTTAACGCTATGAAATAAAATAAGTTATAATAAGGCTATGATTACTTTGTAGAATGGAAATTAAAAATTAAAATATTTACTGATTCTTCAGTTTGTTAATGAATATATCTATAGCTTCGTAATCGATTTCACTTACATTCGAGGATGTTCCGGCTATCTTCTTAACTATAATTCTTTCCAGGAAATTCATCCTATCAAAGCAGAATTCTCCACCCATAAAACCATTTGCAATGGAAACTTTACGTAATTCAATTGGAAAAGCATTAGTAAATTGTTCATCACGTTTTTCGCCTTTTTGCATACAGATCATAAAAAGAGCAATTCTTTTCTTAAGTAAAATAGTCATATTATTTGCGATGAATTGTTTTAACTTTTTTGGGATAGATCCAACATGTATAGAACCACCAATAATGATTGTATGGTAATTTTCTAATTCTATCGATTTGGTTTTCTTCAGGTTAAATATTTTAGTTTGGTCTTTAACCAATTTACTTTGAATAATTTTAGCAATTTTCTCTGTTGTTCCATATTTGGACATATAGATTATTGCTGTATTCATAGTTTAATCCTTATTAAGCATCATATATCAAAAATCAATATTTTCTATCATCCTGACGAATCTTACAAGTTATTCTCAGGAAGGATCTAATTCTTTCATATGAAGCTAAGCTACAAGAACTTTCAATAGATTCTTCGTAAGTAAGGCAAAAAGACACCTCAGGAAGACAGATTTATTTTACATCATACTCCGATAATTGTCTAAAGCCAAACTTTCATCCTTCGTAGTATTCTACTACGGAGAACGGACAGTATGACAAATTTCTTTCTACACCTCTTATGTTCCCTCTCTTTTCCTAAGAGAGGGAAAGTAGGGTGAGTTACCCAACAACCCCTGCATTAATTAGATCATGCATGTGCAGCATACCAACCGGTTTATTTTTTTCATCAACAATTGGCAGCATTGTTATCTTATTATCTTCCATTAAATTCAAAGCATCAACTGCAAGTTCTTGCGGATGCATTGATCTTGGAGATTCTATCATAACGTCAGTAACATTAATATTTAAATCTGTTATGCCTTTTTCTATCATACGCCGCAGATCACCATCTGTGATAATACCAACCAATTTTCCATCAGCACCAATCACATTTGTACAACCCAGACCTTTAGAAGTCATCTCAATGATTGCCTTATTCATTTTTGCAGAACTATTCACTATAGGATTATCTTTCCCGGAATGCATTAGGTCTTCAATTTTACAGATAAGTTTTTTACCGATCGTTCCACCAGGATGGAATTTAGCAAAATCTTCTTCATTGAAATTACGTTTTTTAAGTAGGGTAATTGCAATTGCATCTCCAACTGCTAAGGCAACAGTAGTGCTGGAAGTAGGTACAAGCCCAAATGGTTCATATTCTTTTGGCACGAAACAATCTATTGTAATTGCTGCGTTTTTTGCCAATTGTGATTGCAGATTACCTGTTAAGGCAATAATTGGAATTTTACGAAACTTTATATAAGGAATTATGGAAGTAAGTTCATTTGTGTTTCCACTATTAGAAACGGCGATAACCACATCATTATCATCAAGCAGACCAAGATCACCATGAATTCCTTCTGCTGCATGCAGGAATATTGCTGTAGTGCCGGTACTGACAAGAGTTGAAGCAATCTTACGAGCAATTATTCCAGCCTTTCCCATTCCTGTAACAACGACCTTACCTTTGCAGTTAAAAAGAAGATCGATTGCATCTTCTATTTTGGAATCAATTCTATTTGCAACTTCTATTATTGCTTTTGCTTCCAGATTCAGTTCATCTTTAATGAATTTAATTATATCCATGATTACTCCTGAATATTTTCTTTTCGTAGTGGCAGAACATTGTTCTGCCTTTTTTTCTGACAGCTCGATGAACTGTCACTACATAAAACAAATTTTAACATCAATTATTCAAATAAATATATTACATCATTATTTTGCAATAAATAAATTTCCTTTACCCATTTTAATTCTCAATTTCTTGGAATTTTGCTTTCATAAATCCACTTCAATTCATTATGTTTAATATACGAACTAATTCTATATAATGATTTTTCATTTCTAATAATATGATCATAAAATGACCTTTGCCATTCAAATGGTATATTGAATGTTTTTCTGATTTCCTTTGTAATTATACCTTTCAAAGATTTTATTAATGTTGAAATATATCCAACTCTTTTCTTTTCAGAATCTTTTCCTGTTTCATTCAAAATAATGATCAAATGAATATGATTTGGCATAACTTTATAAATTTCAATTTCGATATTATCATAATGATCTGGAATTTCATGACATTTAGAATCAGCTGACTTACCAAGGTCATTTAGTTTCATCTTTTCATTGGATATTTCACCAAAATATTCAATGAAATTCTTTATGCAAATTGTTATGTAGTAATATCCTGGATTAGAATAATCGTAATTTTGTAATCGATTCTTTTTTCTTTTCTTTAGTTTCTTCATTTCTTTTCGTAGTGTTAGAACATTGTTCTGCCTTTTTTTCTGACAGCTCGATGAGCTGTCACTACACACAAACAATTCGTAGTGTTAGAACATTGTTCTGCCTTTTTTCTGACAGTTCAATGAACTGTCACTACAAAATACAACCATTTCTATTTCTTTGCTTCTATCTCTTGCTGAATTTCTTCTACAATTTCTTCAATATTCTTACTGCCCAGATCACCTTCTCCATGACGTCTGACAGAGACAGAACTTGATTCCATTTCCTTCTGCCCTACAATGAACATATAAGGTATCTTATTCATTTCAGCTTCTCGGATTTTATAACCTATCTTTTCATTTTTGAAATCAACTTCACTTCTGATTCCATTCTTTATAAGTTCTCCATTAACTTTTTTTGCATAATCAATATAATTATCGGAAATTGGCAGAACCTTGACCTGAATTGGACATAACCAGATCGGGAAATTCCCTGCATGATATTCGATGAGTGTCCCAAAGAATCTTTCCAGAGAACCAAGTAAAGCTCTATGCACCATAAAGGGACGGTGCGGCTGATTATCTTCACCAATATATTCCATTTCGAATCTGCTTGGGAGATTGAAATCAAATTGAATTGTAGAGCATTGCCAGGAACGGTTTAAAGCATCTTTTATCTTGATATCGATCTTCGGACCATAAAACGCTCCACCACCTTCATCAACTTCATAATCAATTTTAAGTTTTTCTAAAGCTTTCTTCAATGAAGCAGTTGCTTTATCCCAATCTTCTTTTTCACCAACAGCTTTTTCCGGCATTGTAGAAAGATAAATCTCAAAATCTTTAAACCCGAAAGCCTTAAGAATGTTCAAACTAAATTCAACAACTTCCTCGATCTCATTATCAAGCTGATCGGGAGTGCAAATAATATGTGCATCATCTTGAGTAAATCCGCGAACACGCATTAAACCATGAAGAGAACCTGAATTTTCATATCTATAAACAGTTCCCATTTCAGCATATTTTATGGGAAGTTCGCGATAACTTCTTCTTTGATTTTGATATATTGCAATATGAAAAGGACAGTTCATCGGTTTGAGATAATACTCCATATCATCCACTTCGATCGGACTATACATGCTTTCTTCATAAAATTCCAAGTGACCACTTTTTTCCCAAAGTCCGGCTTTTCCAATATGCGGAGTATTCACCAAGCTGTAGCCATCTTCAAAATGACGCTTTTTCCAGTAATCTTCTACGATTGAGCGCATCATCGCACCATTTGGATGCCATAATACAAGTCCTGGTCCAATCTCATCTGAGAATGAATAAAGATCGAGTTCCTTCCCTATTTTACGATGATCTCTTTTTTTGGCTTCTTCCATAATATGCAAAAAAGTATTGAGTTCTTTATTGGAAGGGAAACTCACTCCATATATCCGTTGCAGCATTTTGTTTTTGGAATCCCCACGCCAATAAGCACCTGAAGTTTTAAGAAGCTTGATCGCTTTTATCTTTCCAGTATCTAAAATATGAGGTCCACGGCAAAGATCGGTAAAATTTCCTTGAGTATAGATTGAGATTATTTCATTTTTAGGAATCTCTTCTAATAATTCCACTTTATAATCTTCTTTCATCTCTAAGAAAAGTTGAATCGCTTCTTTTTTGGAAAGCTCGCTTCTTTTATATTTTGCATTCAGTTTAGAAAGCTCTTTCATTTTTTGCTCGATCTTTTCCAGATCTTTATCAGTAAATGGAACTTCTTTATCAAAATCGTAATAAAACCCGTTTTCTATTGCTGGACCAATTGTAACTTTAACGTTTGGGAAAAGCTCTTTCACTGCTTGTGCAAGAAGATGTGCAGAGCTGTGCCAATATACTTCCTGTCCTTCTTTACTATCAAATTTAAAAAGTTTGATCTCAGCATCTTCTTCGATTTTGAAATCAAGATCTACCAGTTTTCCATTTATCTCAGCCACAACAGTCTGCTTTGCCAGACCATGACTTATGCCCTCCGCAATTTCCAGCGGAGATATATTTTTCGGATGTTCTTTAACCGAACCATCCGGAAATTTTATTTTAATGTTCATTTTTTGCTCCTATCTTCAAAACCGTAGTGGCTGATTACTAATCAGCCTATTTTTTTATGACAGTTTGATAAACTGTTACTACAAGTCTATTCTTCTCGCTTTGCAATTTTCTTTTCTATCATTTTAGCAGCGTTATCAAGTGCTTCTTCCGGAGTAAGTATTCCCCTAACCACTTTCTCAATAACATGCTCTTCTAAATATTTTCTTGTTTCAAACCATTCACTAATTTGCGGTTCAAATGTTGCATAATTCAACTGATCATAAACTGAAGCAATTTCAGGATTACTGGCAATTCTATTTTTCAGAGCTTCAACTAGCATCGCACTTTTACGAACCGGCATATAATATGTTAATTCACTCCATCTTGCCGTCTGCTCTGTATCCGTAAACCATTTTACAAATTCCCAGGCAGCTTTCTCTTTTCTCTTGTCTTCTTCATTTTTGAAGATGACAACGTTCGTACCACTGATGATATTCGTTTTTGTTTTATTAATTGGAATAGCAGAAATTCCCATATTAAAGTTAATTCCTGTTCTCAGCATGAAAGCCATAGAAACACTTGAGTCTTCATAGAAAGCAACTTTCTGCGCTGTGAAATCTTTCTGTCCTTCATAACCCGGAGAGAGATAACCGGTTTTATCTTTATTCAAAATATTCGTGAAGAATTCCAAAGCCTGAACACCTTCTTTACTTTTGAATAATGGTTTTGTATTATCCTCATTCATGATCTTTCCACCAGCCTGCAACAGAAGATTTTCAAACTGCCAGGCACTAATTTTCACGGTCGTTCCATACTGATCTATCTTGCCATCACCATCCGTATCCTGCGTTAGCTTTTGGCAATATGTTCTGAATTCTTCCCACGTTTTTGGAGGTGTATCAGGGTCCATATCATTTTGGAATAAAATATCTTTATTATAATATTGGACTCTTACACTTTTATTAAATGGAAACGAAACAAGCTTCCCACCCATTTTATTACTGTTTATGAAAACCGGATAAATATCATCCATTTCTTCCTGACCGAAATTAGGATCTTCATTTATAAAATCTTCTATCGGAACAATTACATCACCTTCAAGCATATTAGCGATCCAGGCTTCATAAGCTTGTGCAACGTCAGGTTGGTTTCCGGTTTGAAGAGAAGCCATAAGTTTTTGTGAGAGAGCTGTGTAGTTACCCATATTCACAGACTTCACATGAATATTTGGATGAGTATCATTAAATTTTTGAACAAGTTCTCCCAGCGCATCACCTAAGGGACCACCCATTGCCTGCCAGAAAAGAATTTCTGTAACATCACTATTTACTACTTCTTTCTTTCCACAACCTATAATTATTAAATTAACTAAAACAAAAAGTATTGCTATTTTCTTCATTTATAACTCCTTTTTTTAGCAACGAACAAAAACTAACAATTATTGTTGGCTTTGCAAAGCAAAACGACAACTTTCATCGAACAGAAAATCTTTTAAAAACAAAAAATTTCTTTCGAACAAACTAATGTTCATAATGTTAGCAGTTCTTCATTTTTATTATTTGGCAAATTAAAATGTGATATTCCTAAGTCAATATAATTTTGAAGTTAGGTTTGCTATTTTTTTGTATTAATGTAATGCAGGTTCATTCCGGCAACTGCCGGATTGAACCAAAATATCTTGGACGCATCAAAATGATACGTCCTGCATTATTTTTTTTATTTACATTATCTAATTCATTTTAATAAATAGATTTCAGAAATTGGGAATGAGGAATTTATGAAAAGAGAAGAATTTACAAAAGTAAGTATGGCAACCAAACATCCTGCCAGAGTGGCACTGGCTATAGTTAAAGATAAGAATGATAAATTCAATATGATCACACTTGAATGGTTTATGAAAACATCTATAAAACCGCCTATGTTTGCCATATCGATAGGTCATACAAGATATTCTTATGAGTGTTTGCAGAATTTCAGGTTTTTCAATTTGTGCCTTCCTTCAAAAGAGATGACCGATGTTTCAAAGATCTGCGGATCACGCTCCGGAAGAGATATAGATAAATTTGAAGTAACAGGTGTAGATTGGTTTGCCGGCAGGTTAGCCAAATTACCTATTTTAAAGGAAGCAAAAGCCAATTTTGAATGTAAGGTAATAACTCAAGTTAAAAGCGGTGATCATACGATTTTTGTGGGTGAAGTAAAGCACAGTTGGATTAATGAAGAGAAAGAAGTGCAGACGGTTAAGGACTTAACCACAGATTTACGCAGATAGGCACGGATAAAAGCAGATAATATAATTATGTAGCGGCAGATCACTGATCTGCCTAATTAGTGACAGTTCTATGAACTGTCACTACACAAATAATCTTTTTGATCTGTCTTTTACTGTAGCTCAGACACTCCGCCCAAGGCGGATAAATCCTGTCTGAGTATGCACGTTCAGGATTTATCAGCCGATCTTTTGGCTGAGTGAACGTGTTACGTTATTTCAACAGCAAACATTTCTTTGAAGCAATAACTTCATCATCAACATTTAATTGATAGAAATATACTCCTGAAGCAACCGGTTGGTTGTTTTTGTCTGTTCCGTTCCAGGTGACAGAATAATTCTTTCGTCCTGATCCTTCGATACGATGCTGTGCATCACTCAGGATGACAGGAAGCTTTTTCACTTTTTGTCCTTTGATGTTAAATATATTTATCTCTGTGGTCTCCGTGATCTCTGTGGTTAAAGAAAAAGAGATCGTTGTTTCGGGATTGAACGGATTTGGATAATTATACAAAATCTCAATCGGTTCTATTAATTCATTAGCTGCAAAAGTCGGTTCTAAATAAATCTTTTGGGCATAAATTCCTGGAATAGAAACTAATCCTTCCTCTCCCATCAATGTTGACCTGTGATCTATCCAAGAGATGTAGGCATCTGTTCCATTTACATAAACATTAGGATAATTCTGTTCCATGTATTCATCACAAATTGATATGCCTTCAAGATCATATTGCAGTACTCCAGTAGGGCTTACAAGTTGAGCTTTGATGTGAATAGTTTCATCTATGTGACGATGTTCCCAAACTACCAAAACATCTTGCTCTACTGAAGCAATGACAGGATCGCTTCGTGGAGAGAATGTCCAATAAGACATTCTTACTCCACCATCTTGCCAGAGTGGTTCTCCATCTTCATTGAATTTTTGTATATAATAATTGAAATGATTTTCACCAAAATATTCGTTCCAGATAATATATAAAGCATCATTATAATGAATATTAAAATTAAAATCATTATTATTATCTCCTTCAATTAAGGAGATACCACCTTCTTGCCAAAGAATATTTCCGTCATGAGTTACAATTTGCCCATAAACATCATATTCACCATAACGATGGTCTTTCCAAAATATCAATAATCCTTGAGGGATAATGATACCATGAGCATGGAATTGTCTTCCATCTTCAACACATACTTCTAACCCATCTTCAGGCCATTCAGGAGCAGGATCACCATTTTCATCTACCATTATACAATATATATTTTGATTATTATACCCAATACTATTCCAGATATAGTAATTTTCTACAATATCAGTTAATTTATCATTTCCATCTCTATCAACAATTATCTTACCTTCTATTCCCCATTCTAAATTGCCATCTACAATTTTCTGACCTGTTACACGTGAATCCATAAAATCAGAAAAATCTTCCCAACCAATATAATACACATCATTCCCGGCATTATCAATCAAAGAGATCTTTGGATTTGTTGTTTCAAAACCTAGTGGTGTAAGACAAATCCCTGTACTGTCCGCCCAGAGTAAATTACCCTCGGTGTCTATTCCTTGAGCAAATATCTGTTGATACCCTAGTCTATTCTCAGCCCAAACAAGAGCGATATTTTCTGAATTCTCACCATAAACAGTTTCAAAATCATATAGATAAAAATTAGAATCGGCTGTAATTGGAATTCCATTTTCTACAAAAACATTAGAACCATCACCATTTAAGATCTGAAGAAAAATTTGGTAATTATTATTGTTACGTTCCTCTATCCAAATCATTATGGGATTATCAGCACTTGTAAGCATTTTTAGATCAATTACTGAACCTGAAAGACCAGTGAGCAATTCTTCTCCATTTTCTTCGAGATAGATATTCCCCTCTGCATCTAATATTTGATGAAATAATGATGCATCATCATTTACTCTATCTAACCAGCACAAATAATATTTTTGATCTGATGTTGCTAATGATGAATATAAATTATAATAATTAAATTCATAAGATTCAAATATTATTAATCCATCTTCTCCAAAAAGAAGATTACCATTTTCGTTTATCTTTTGTACAATTATCCTACTTTCATCATAGCTATTATCATAATCAACCCAACTTATTAAACAACCACCAGCATAATCTTCTTTCAAAATAACTGAATTTTTATTTAAATCATAGTTAGATTCAAATACAGTAATTCCTTCTTCTCCCCACAATAAATTCCCATCAGAATCTATCTTTTGTGATAATATCGTCTCACCAATTATCCATGTTATTACAGGTTGTGAATCTGAAGGACAAATTGTAAGCAATCTTTGAATATAACCTGCTTCTGAAATAGTAACTGGTATTTCCAAAATAGGATTTCCATTAGAGTCCGCTTTTTGCATCATTATTTTATCATTAGACCCATGAGTTCTCCACGCAAAATAATATTCATTTGCAATTGATAAACAAATATCAATTGCAGAAATATCTTCATCTCCATTATATAAAAGCGTTCCATTATAACCCCAAAGTTTACTTCCATCCTCATCAACTCTTTGGATGTAAATATCATCATATAATGAAGTTGATAAGATGACTCCGTCCATTAGATCTGAATGTGTGTCATATTCATACATTGCAGGCAACAGATCTATTCCCTGTCCCCAACCATCTGCAATAGAACCATCATTTAATAATCTTATTCCTGTTATATCAGATTGCGGTGTTTCATTCCAAATAATAAAAACACCACCATCGCTATGTTTTACCATTTGTGGTTCCCAACCATTTGCTTCGCTTTCTTCCAGTAATATTCCTTCTTGACCCCAAAGCAGATAACCGTTTGCATCAATTTTTTGAACACGGATCTGTGAAGAATAGACTTCGATAGCATCATAATCTTGCCAACAAATTATTACTGAATTGTTTGTAGATGAAATTGCAATTGGATGATCCTGCATTCTATCGGGATTATATAATTCTATCCCATTTTCTCCCCATAATAAATTCCCATTTTCATCTACTTTCTGAGCATATACTCCACGTATCCCATTACGAGTGTCAGTCCAAATTGAAACAAAAGTGTTATCTTCACAAGCTACAGAAGTTTGATTCCATACTATATTCTTACCTTGACGTACAGGAACTCCATTGTCTTGCCATTGGATTTGTGCAAATGAAATACTGTAAGTAAGAATTAGAAAAATAATAAAGATAAACTTTTTCATGGGTTCCTCCGTTCAATACTCCTTCCTAAGCTTCTGCTTGAGATGGAAATAATCTTTGAAGCTTTTACTTCATAACTTAACATTTCGGACAGCTCAATGAGCTATCCCTACTTTTACAATAAACACGTTCAGGAATGAACGTGCAACATAATTGTTAGCTTTACTTCAGTAGTAAACACTTCTTTGAAGCAATAACTTTATCATCTATATTTAATTGATAGAAATATATTCCAGAAGCAACCGGTTGATTGTTTTTGTCTGTTCCGTTCCAGGTGACAGAATAATTCTTTCGTCCTGATCCTTCGATACGATGCTGTGCATCACTCAGGATGACAGGAAGCTTTTTCACTTTTTGTCCTTTGATGTTAAATATATTTATCTCTGTGGTCTCCGTGATCTCTGTGGTTAAAGAAAAAGAGATTGTTGTTTCGGGATTGAACGGATTTGGATAATTACCAATGAGTTTGGAAACATTCGGTAAAAGTTCTTCGTCAGTTACAACCTCTGCAGCAATTGGTGGAAAGGTAATGTAATCCAACCATGCACAATCGTCGCCGCCGATAACAGCACCATCTTTATCGTATTCCCATTTAAATGTATGATAACCGGCATTTACTGCATAGCTTGATTCACTCCAGTCAATATCACCAGCCCATTCATCCTGGTAATAACCATCGATATAAAATCTAAAATAATCATAATTTGCCTCAGTAGATACTTTCTTCCAAAAACTTATCTCTCCGTTTGAAGACACTTCTAATTCCACAAAAAGACTTGTTGTACTGTTATGCCCAATATTTCCTGTCTTAGCAGAATAAGCTCCTTCGTGAGATTCGTCATCAATTGTCCAATCTGCATTTCCACCCTGTTGCCATTCAAATGTAAGGAAATCTCCACTCTCAAAATCTTCAATTGAAAGTCCGACAACTAAAGCAAAATCTTCTGTGAAGCTGAACTCGTTATCCGCAGTAATCTCTAAGTTGAATTCAATAATATCACCTGATTGTGCATCTTCACTAACTTCCACAGAACAAACCACAATAGTAGCTGATCCTTCTGCATTTAGAGAATCTATAAGAATCGGTAAATTTGTAATTGTAACATCAGGATTAGTAGAAGAGATGGAGGGGATCAAATTATACAGATCTGCCCCACCGAGATTGTGTATTTCGACTGCAAGTTCAGCAGTTTCTCCCGGATCAAGAACAATGTTGTTACCACCAATTACTTCAACACTTATCAATTCTAAAACAGCTGCATATCCTACCAGAAAAATCTGCGAATTCCAATCACCTTCATCAGAAGTTATTGCAATATTTATTTCAATTGAATGCTCATTTGGAATATTATTATCAACATCAAAATCGAAGGCATCAACAAGATTAACCGTTCCACCACTTGAAATGGTTCCAGCATTTTCTGTATTATCATTAATCACAATATAATTATCGGAAGAAGATATTTCTACAAAAACATTATGGATATCTCCGATATTCCCAATCTCTTCAAGTGTTAAACTCAATAGTGTATTCTCACCAAACTCTATTACGTTATCATTTCCTGAAATCACTGAATGACCGGAAACAGTAACAAAATAACCTGCAGGAACAACTTGCAGTTGATGCATTTCTGTCGGACGATTATATCCACTTAAATACAATTCTGCATTACCCTGAATTATAGAACCTGCATCAAATGTTATTATAGCATTACCCGAAGCATTTGTTGCAGAAGTTCCTATCAACTCACCATTTTGCAAAATTGTACATTGTATATTTTCAATTGGGTTTCCATTATTTTGTAACTGAATAGTGAAATTAGAAGAACCCAAAGGGATCACAGTGGAATATGTTGCAACTATCTCAATAGGTTCATCCGTCCAGATAGGAAGTGCAGATCCGCCCAGAACATTACAATCATAAAAACACCAGCGAATTGCACCTTCTTCATATTGCCCAGGTGCTGTTACCCATGGAGCAGTTGCTGTTTTTGATTCCATATGTGCTCGACCAATACGATGGTATTTATCTGTATAAAGTGCATCTGTAAATTCACGATGTATATGGGCTGACGGACCTTCAGTTTGACCTTCATTAAACCATCCATAACGGGAATTCCCTACAAAAGCTACCAAGAAATTCTCTATGTTTATCATCCTTTCACCAATGCCGTCATTATGGTCATAAGAACCGCAATTACAACCATGTGTATAAACAAATGTATAGTTATGATCAACACCGTTCACCATATTAAAATTTGCATTTGTGATATCAGAATTATCCAATCTCATTGCATATTCATAGTTTGCATGTCCTACATGGTGAATGAAAGAATGACCTTCGTTTATCTCAGTTATTAATTGTGAACCAGACCAGTATCCTACATCTCTGTCATACAATGTTGTTATATTATGATCTTCTGGTATACCAGTAGTTTCATATCCATTAGCATCCCAATTTCCAATTAAAAGATCCAGATAATCCGCTCCCCATGTTATAGGATTGTTATAAAGGTTCTCTCCTGCCATAAGAGGATCGCGAAGTTCACCAAGTACCGGTTGTATTTGGTAGGATATTGTTTTATCTAACATATTGTTAAGATCAGTTATACTGCTGAATGAAAATCTGGCAACTGCAACTTCAGGTAAAAGGTCATCTTCACCAATTTCACCCCATCTATTATCTCCATCGTCGTTCCAATTTCCATCAAGAGCAGAATAATAAAGATCAGAAGGAATACCATAATCTTCATAACCCCCACCGGAATCGACTGTACAATAAAATCCACGATAAGGAACATGCTCCACATCACCGGCAAGTAAGACATACTCAATCTCATGATCTTGATATTCCTGAATGATATAATTTCTTATCTTCTCCTGCTGATCTTGCCCTGACATCGAAGAATAAATATCTTCAACAGCCATAACCTCTGAGATCATTCCCTGTTTAAGATAGACTTCACGCATTTCATCAAAATCATCCTCAAATTGGGATGGAGTGATGATAAGCAACTGATATTCACCTTCGCGAGATTGAATAATTGGATAGCGACTTATCAATTCCGAGTTCTGGGCAATTCGTTTTACTCTCGAAAACACTTTTTCATTTGAATGTAAATTTTCCAATGCATTTTGTGCTACAACATCGTTTTTTGTATGAATTATGATCTTCACTTCTTCATAATAAGAAAGTGTTCCCTCGGCAGGGATATACATTACAGGCGTGAATGTATTGAGTGCAAATGAGTAGCCGTGCAAAAATTGTGTTATCAATTCACCGTTTTGTTTTTGAGGATAAATTTCTAAAGAATTGTAAAGTATGTTGTCTTTTACAAATTCATTCGCTCTTGGCATTGAAACTGGTCTCACCTGCTGTTTGGGATACAAAAGGTAAGTACCGGGAATTTGTTTTTCGTTAATTCCATTTATCTCAATTGATTCTGCAATTTCTCCGGGAGGAAGAATGAGTGAAACTGAAATGTATGGAAGAACCGGTTCACCAATTCTTGCTTCTTGTTGTGCATTTTCAAAATCAATAGTTTGGAAACCATTTATTTCTGAAATTGTATAGTTTTTAAAACTGTATGTTTTTTCAATTATACCGGCATTCAAACTGACGACTAAAATAATAAATAAAACGATAAGTGTTTTTTTCATAATATAATCCTTTGCTTTTTTATTAATAATTATTATGCAAATTTTGAGCCAAAAATATTGTAAACTATAATTTTTAATAACCTTCCGAAGATCAAATAACATTGAGTCCACTCTAATAAGTTAGATTCAATAAAATAAGAAACCGTTAAAACGGTTATTACTTATTTTTGTCTCATTAACCACCAACTTAAGTTGGTGGTTAATGAGAAGATAGTAAGGATTTGTATATTTACTTAAAACCTATCTGCAAATCTATCAATGGAATGATATTTGTACTTTTCTGCATTTTTGAAGGATAATCGGAATAACTGAGTTTATAACCACCGGAGAGTGCAAATCTGCGGTTTATTTTCCAGATTATCATCATTTTATGTTCATATGAAAACTCGCAATATTCCTTATCCATAATAAATTTATCAATATCGATCAAATATTCTAATTCAGGTGTGATATTTCCCCTTAAGTCTAGCCCAATATTGAACATTGCGCCCTCATGATAGACATAAGTTCTGTTATAGATGAATTGCATATCAATCGTTGGAAAATCGCTGTCTCCACTTACCAGTGCAACCGAAAATCCGATTTTAGGAATGATATTAAGATAATCATTATAACGATATGAAAGCATGAATTGATTACTTAAAACAAATATTTGCGGTATTACCGAATTATCTGGTAGAATGCCAAGAGCCCCCTCTTTAGCTATTACATTTAAAAGAATGGTAGGATAAATAAGACTATGTTTGGAAGCAAACTTCCAGCCTTCCATATCTTTCCAGAATTTTTTCAGGGTTATGTTCGGCATAACAAGATCTGCAAGTGCATAAGTGGAGAGTTCTGTAGTTTCATTTAATCCATAACTAAGCGGTTGAAAAATTCCAACTTCCCATCTTCCCTGCGGTAAAACATCCGTTGTTCCTTTTGACCAAATCGCAGTTTCTGCTGATAATGATAAAATTACAAAACTGATTATTAATAATACTATTATCTTTTTCATTTTACCACTCCAGTTCCACAGTTACCGGGCAATGATCAGATAGCTGTCTTGTATCCTGATGGGTAGAATCCGAGTTTGCGATCCAACCGGTTTCATTATTTGTAAACAAATAATCCAGCTTTCTGTTCCAATCAATTTCCGGTAAATCAATATAAATGGTATGTGTGTAACATTTATTGATATAATTATTTTCAACTTCTTCTTCTGCATATTTTCCCAATGAAACAGCTGGATGATACCAGGTACTTGATGTATAATCTTCATAAAACTCCATCATGTCAGTAAGGTCATAATCTTCCACTTCGTAATCTTCACCTAGATCGTCAGGACGATCCGGAAAACCTTCCTCTAACCAATTAACAGAATTGGGTGGAATTGCATTGAAATCTCCTCCGGCAACAAAGATCAATCCTTCTGCATTAAGATCATCCAACTCACCTTTATAAATATCTATCTGTTCTTTTTTTGTTCCGTCTTTAGAATATGCAGCAGCATGAATATTGAGAACTTGTAATTCATTATCACCAATTTGTATCTTAGTTTTCAGGATATTTCTGCGAAGATAAAAATATTGCGTTAAGCCATCCTGGTCAATAAGCGGAAGTGCAATTCTGACTGCATCGGTAATTTCCCAACGACTCATTATAGCATTACCGGAATTCATTCTACCTAGACCATCACTTGGAACAAAATCCGCTTTCCATTGCGACGCATAAGCTCCATAATTTAATTCAGTAGCATCCAGAATAAATTGCATTTGATCTACATAAGCACTGCGTTTACTATCGATATCGAGTTCCTGCAATAAGATAATATCCGGTTGAACAATATTAATGTATTCTGCAATTTTCTGTGTGTTTTCAATCACAACATCTTCATCCATTAGAACTTCATCTCCCCAACCATCGAAGAAGAAATCTATACGTGCTCCTCCAAATTTAATATTCCAGGTCATAATCTTTAAAACGTCTGGAATCGGAGCATCTGTTAAATCTTTTGCTTCATACATTCTGGCATCTTCCATTTCCTCAAAATTAGTATTGAAGATATCGCAACCGTAAGTAACTATCAAAACCGCGATTAATAGAACTAAATACTTTTTCTTCATATAATCTCCTTTTGTAATTTGTCACACTGAGTAGGAGTGAAGCGACATATCGAAGTGTATTACATAATTACACTTTCATTATCCTTCGATACTCTGCTATCGCAGAACTCAGGAAGACAAAACACTCTATAATATAATTATTTGTAACTATTTTAAGAATTAACAAAATTTTCAAAGATCTTGAAGTTTTGTTCAATATATTCAGGATTATCCAATTCATTTTTAAAGAACCTCCTCATTGATTCGTAGTTGGCAAGTTTATTCTTTATAGATTGTTGACCGAACGTAAATGTAATTTCAGGGTGAAACTGTAGACCCCAGATAGGTAGATTTTTATATTGATAACCTTGAATATCACAATTTGAATTTGATGCAATAATTGTAAAATCATTAGTCAAACCAAATACTTCTTCAAAATGAGATTCATAAAACACAGGTTTGGAAATACCCTCAAATATTGAATTGGAAACTAATTCAACTTTTCGCCAACCCAATTCCGGTGTGCTGCTTTTGCGGCAAACATTTTTCTTCATTAATGCTTTTGCCAGCATTTGATGACCATAGCAAATACCAAGAATACTTTTATTGGTAAACTGTTGAACAATATCGTATAATTTACTATCATTCTTATTTTCCTGTGAAGCAAAAAGGGCAGAACCACTAATTAAAAGATGAGAGAATTTATTGAAATCTTCAATTATATCGGTTAAGTGAGAAATTTTATAATCAATATCATATTTCTCAAAAATACTGGTAAACAAATTATTTAATCTTTCTATGCCGGATTTAGCTAAAGTGCAATTTAAGATTAATAATTTATTCATTTACTTCTCCACTTCCAAAATCTTATATCGTTGATCATTATTCGATATTCATTTTTACTGATTTATAAACAAAAAACACCGATTAACGAATACTAAATTAAATAACTCTTCTAAAATCTTAAAGCGTTGATCATTATTCGATATTTTTACTTTCTATAAAACAAAAATACTAAATATGCAAAGTATAAGATTACAAAAAAAACTGACTCTATCTTTGTGAGCTTATGTTTCTTTCCAATGAACATTGTGATGAATAACATGATCGTAATAACACAAAGAAATATAAAATCAATATTGAGAGCAAAATTAT
>JAYEKK010000019.1:0-9412 GCA_034660955.1 Candidatus Cloacimonadota bacterium
GCAAATTTAGAAAAATTCTTCTTTCTATTATGATTAGCAACTCCAATAAGAATTAGAAATACCGGTATCAGTATTATCAGAAACAATAAATATGGATTTCCCCAATGCATTTATTTACACTCCAGATTCCCGCATTTGCGAGAATGACAATTTATTTTCAGTCTCGTTACGAAGTTTATCTTTGTAACGTAAATAATGTTCTCAAATCCACAGACTGTGTGAAGACGTTTGAGCTCATGCCTATCTGTCACACTGAGTAGTCCCGAGGGCTTTCGGGACGTATCGAAGTGTAATCTTGAGAGAATACAAAGGATCAAAGTAATATCCTTCGATAAAATTCGGCTGAAGCAGAATCACTCAGGATGACACTATTTTTTGTATTTTCACACTGGCTGTCAACTGGGGAGCTATATGTTAAGTTTTTCATCAATTTAAAGTCCTTCTATCTGCGTGCCAAGAGGATATTCAACAGAATATTTATAAGGAATCAATATTTCTTCACCAGGTTTAGGTTTAAAGAACCATTCAATATATTTATGTTCATTGATCTTCAAAATCTCTGTATTTTCTTTGTAGGCAGGCTCGATCAATTTCACCTTAATTTTTTCATTTTGTGAAATTGGCAGTTGATCCCAAACAACGATCTCTTCTTGTGTTTTCTTATTATTCGTTATCTTGATAAGATATTCAAATATCTTCTTATTTCTCTCTACAAAAATACCACCTGTCTCATCGAATTTCTTCACAAATTTATATTCAACCTTTATACTTTCATCAACACCCAAAAACGTCCAAAACTCTTCTGTTGGAGCAACTGCTTTTAAATAGGAATTTGCTACAAAATTATTATCTAAAAATACATTTGTATCTCCAGGCAGGAAAGGATAGTCAGAGTCATTTTTCACTTTTGCTTTAAGATAGGCATATTGTGAATGCTTGGGAATTGTAGAATATCTGAATCCTGCCGGAAATTCTTGTATTGTGATTGTAACCAGATGCGGTTCATTATCACTCTTTATGGTGTTGCTTCCATCGATATCAAAAACAACTGAAGTAGCACCGGATTCAACAGTAGATGCTGAATAAGTAATATCTTCTGCTTCATATGCATTAAAACTTTGTTCAACAGACATTCCGTCAACCGTATATGCCATTTCATTACTTCTTCCACCACGTATATGTGCACTACTTTTTTTATTTTCCATTCTAACAGGTTGAGGATAGTAAATTGAAATATAATGAGGAGATAACTCAGGCGGTTGTGTGCTTATATTTGGTTTTGCAGTGGAAAGTTTAAGGTCAACATTAATCCAATCTTCACCGGTTGTTTGAAAAATATTGCTCTTGTAAGTAAGATGCATAGTTTTTTCTTGGGAATCAACTCTAATATCATAAATTGATTTCCAAGAAGGACCATAAACAATATAGGAAAGATTAAGCTTAAGATTGCCATCTTTTTGCACATCAACCAATACTTCAACAATATTCTTATATTTGTAGTCTTGCTGTCCGAGTTCACGAATCTCACGTTGAATTTTATCAATTTCATTATTAACGTTTCGTACTAATTTATCAGTATCACGAATCTCTTTATCAAGAGTTTCCTGCTTGGAACGATAGAATTCTACCATCTTGATCCATTTCTCAGGATCGAGTTCAACTTTCTCTGTTTTTTCGGTTGTACTTGTAAGTTTACTAAGAATAGCCTTTACAACTCTTTTTTCATCTTTGGCTTGTGATGTCTTATCATTGAATGTAATTTTCTTATCTTGAAGTCCAAGTAATTTATCTGTTAAGGTTTTCTTTTTTTCATCTGTTATTTGAGCAAATTGTTCGGTCTTAAAAGTCACGTCACGCAAGATTGCATTCCCTTTCCCATTTGCCTGAATGCTGTTTTGTTCAATACTTTGTGGAAGCTCATCAAACAAAATCTTGTGTTCTCCTTTTGTGAGAAAGGTCGTGGCAGATCGTGTGATCTGTGCTCGATCTGAATAGACTGTTACAGAAGTAATTTTAGATTCAATTGCAGTTAAGCTCACCAAAACAAGCACTAATAAAATTGGCAGAAAGATCTTTTTCATTTTCCCTCCCTTAAGGAATTTCCTTTCTAATTACAATTCTGAATATAAATTCCAACAACATTAAAGTAAAAGCTGCCAACAAATATTTCCAAAATAATTCCTGATAAATATAATAATTATTTATCTTCAATTCGGTTCTTTCCATTTCATCAATATATTCCATGATAGCTGATAACTCGTTTGTATTTGTTGCCAATCTTGCGTGTTTAGTGCCGGTTATTTCAGCTATTTTATCAAGCGAATCCATATCAATTTCAATATTTACTTTTTGGTAGCGTATTCCGAGAGCGGTTTGCACAGGATAATCTACCAGTCCTTTTCTACCAACGCCAACCGGATATACCTTCACTTCAAATGCAGAAGCAAGTCCGGCAGCATCTAATGGTTCGATCTCACCTGCATTATTTCTTCCATCAGTTATGAGAATTATTACTTTAGATTTAGCTTCGGAATCTTTCAGACGGGCTACTGCCGTAGCAAGTCCCATTCCGATAGCTGTTCCATTTGCATCTTCATCAATTTTCATATTGTCCATAATGGACATGAGAATATTATAGTCGAGTGTGAGCGGACATTGAGTAAAGGCGTTTTCCGAAAATATGATAAGTCCAATCCTATCATTCCTGCGGTGTTCGATAAAATTTATTGCAACTTTTTTAGCAGCTTCCAACCTGTTGGTTGGTTTAAAATCAACAGCTTTCATGCTACCGCTCACATCGATTGCCAGCATGATATCAATACCTTTTCCGGTGATCTGCTGCTTTTTATGAGCAAGCCGAGGTCGTGCTAAAGCAAGAATAAGAAGCACTATTGTGAGTGATCTGATGATTATTGGAATATACTGCAACCAACTGCTTCTGCCTGCGATAGAACGGATCATGTCAATACGGCTGTGAATCAATCTGACCTTTCTCTTACGAACTATCAAGAATTCAAATAAAAGATATGGAATAATTATCAGAAGAGCCCAGAACCATTTTGGATTAACGTATTCAAGCATTCTTTGTCTCCTCATTCTCTTTTGATCTTTCAAAGGATCTTAGATAATTCTCCAGCCAGATTAGAGCTGACTCAGTATCTGAATTCGTGGGAACTGCTTTAGCAAATTTGATCATATCAGCTTGCCCGAGAAATTTAAGGATCTCAGATTTTTCAGAGTGATCATTTAGTATCAGATTTGTTCTGATCTCACTGGTTGTCATCTCAACTGAATTGATCTTATATTGCAGTTCAATAAAAAATCGTAGAATTAATGAAATCCTGAAATAGAAATTTAAGAAATCACCTTTTACTAATAGATCTTCTTCTTTTAATTTATTAAGCAATTCCAAGGCAATAATGTAGGCAGGTCTGTCATCAATGATTTCAGGTTCAGTGAAATCTTTCTTGGTTTTCTTCAATAAATTTACTAAATATTTTATTGAAAAAATGATGAGAATAATGATCAATATAGGAATGAAGTAATCAAGAAATTTTAAAGTAACTGTCAGTGGAGCTGCAATATCTTTTATGCTCTCAGTACTATCAGTAATCACAGATTCAATATTAAGAATGAATTCTCTTGTTTTGAGGATCTCCAGGCTATCTGCAGTCTTAACTGCAAACTCAAGTTTTGGGAAAGTGAATTCTCCAGTATCAAAGGGTTGGTAAGTGAGATTTAATAATGTTGTTTTTATCTCATCATTTATCTCTTCGGTTGATTCAACATTTTTTAGAATGAAGATATCAAGAGTATCATTTTGAGTTGAAAAAATGCTATCGGAAATTGCTGAAGATATATCAACATGCAATATAAAAGGAGTACCAACAAATAATTTTTGTGGTTTTTCCAATTTATACCCTAATTCTGCAGAAGACGCTAACAATGGAAGCATTACTGCTGCCAATATTGCAATCATTTTAATTTCAAATTTATAATTTCTCATTTAAAATTTACAAACAATAAATAATATGTCGTTTTGCTTCGCAAAGCCAACATTATATGTTTGTGTTACCTCTGATTTTTCATTCTAATACGGAATTTAAAGAATTTCATAAGTTCCGGAGCATAAGGTTTATCAGTACTTAATGTCACCAGATCGATCTTTAATTTTCTAAATCGCTGTTTGAGTTCAGTTTCCTGTTCGATGATAGCTTTGTTATATTTTTCTCTCAATTTCTGGTTGGAAGAATTTATGGTGAATGTCTTTCCGGTTTCAGGATCTTGAAGATGAAGCAATCCTGCATTTGGCATTTTGTATTCTGCAAAATCCTGAATTCTTAAAGCTATAACATCATGCTTCTTCGCGAGTATCTTTAAACTATCTAAATAATTTGTATCAAGAAAATCGGAGAGAATAAAGATAATACTACGCTTTTTTATCAAACGGTAAATGTATTCAACTGCATTTTTAATATTTGTACCGCTATTCTTAGGTTCAAAATAGAGTATATCTCTTAAAATCCTGAGTGCTGATTTTTTCCCTTTTGTGGGAGGGATATATTTTTCAACTTCATCAGTAAAAAGCAAAAGCCCGACTTTATCATTATTAGATAGTGCTGAGAAAGAAAGTACCGCAGTAATTTCTGTAATGAATTCAGATTTCAAATAGTCTTTAGTTCCAAATAGGGTAGAAGCACTGCTGTCAATGAGGAACATCACATTAAGTTCACGTGTCTCTTCGAATTTTTTTATGTAAGGGTATCCCTGACGTGCTGTTACGTTCCAATCAATCTGGCGAAAACTATCACCACTTTGATACTCCCGAACTTCAGAGAATTCCAAACCCTGTCCTTTGAATAAACTGTGATATTCACCGGAAAAAAGGTCAGAAACCAGATCTCTGGTCGTGATCTCAATTTTACGAACTTTCTTTATTATATCTGATGTTTCCATTATATCCTGATACAGACTAAATTTTCATTTTTCAATATTAAATCTTAAATTTCCTAAGGAACTTCGATCTCATCGAATAACCTGGTTACAATATCTTCTTGTGTAATTTGTTCTGCTTCAGCTTCATAAGTAAGAATAATTCTATGTCGCAGAATATCTTTTCCAATAGCTTTAATGTCGTCAGGAGTTACATATCCACGGTGTTCGAGGAAGGCATGAGCCTTTGCAGCCTGAGCAAGATAGATCGTAGCGCGTGGAGAAGCTCCACAATCGATAAGATCGGAGAGATCACTCAGGTTTTTGAATTTATCGGGCTTACGAGTTGCAAAAACTAGATCAAGGATATATTCCTTAATTTTATCTTCCATATAAATTTCTTTTACCAATTCTCTCATTTCTAAAATATCTTTGGGTTTCACAACTGCCTTAACTTTTATCTCATCTTTTCGAACCATTTTATCAAGAATTAATTTTTCTTCTTCTCGGGAAGGATAATTAATAATTAGTTTTAGCATAAAACGATCTACTTGTGCTTCTGGAAGCGGATATGTTCCTTCTTGCTCAAGTGGGTTCTGAGTTGCCATAACCAGAAATGGATTTGGTAGAGGATAGGTTGTATCTCCAATTGTAACTTGTCTTTCCTGCATCGATTCTAATAATGCTGACTGCACTTTAGCAGGAGCTCTGTTTATTTCATCAGCAAGTACAAAATTTGCAAAAACAGGACCCTTTTTAGCAATAAATTCGCTGGTTTTCTGATTGTAAATAAGAGTTCCCATCAAGTCAGCCGGTAATAGATCCGGAGTGAACTGGATTCGTTTAAAAGTAGATTTAATAGTGTTTGCCAAAGTATACACAGCTAGCGTTTTTGCAAGTCCCGGAACACCTTCCAACAAAATATGTCCATCTGCCAGCAATCCTACAAGAAGTCGCCTGATCATATATTTCTGACCAACAATAACTTTTTCTGTTTCTTGTGTTATCTTATCGATCAATTCGCTTTTTTCCATTACTTTCTGATTAATTTTTTCAATTTTCATTGATCCTCCAAAATTTATTCTTATTTAATATCAACTTTTAAAAAAGAATTTTGTTACATTTTATTAATGATTTTATTTTTGAAAACTTTTCCATTAAGATGTTTAAATTGAATTTCTAAGTTACTTTTATAGATGGTAATAACAACGTAGGAAGCTTTTTGACCCCGATCTGTTTTTGCTTTTAGATGACCCGGATTAATAAAGTGCTTATCTTCAATATGATTATAATTAGAATGGTGAGTATGACCGTAAAGATAAATATCTGCCGGAATACTGGTTTTTAAAAGATCTTCAAGTTTGTGTGCTAAAGCAAATCTCCAGTTATCAATTTCAATTTCCAAGATTATGGGAAGTGTCCCATTACTATAACCGGGGTGATAAACTCCTGGAACCCTGAACAATTCAATGTTGTTCATGATATCAAAGTTATTATCCAGATCCTCGTAATCGTCGCCTAAATGAAAAATATGAGTATAGTCACTTTCAACCTTAAAGACATTTCTTAATGTTTTTTGATTTTTGTGAGTATCGGACAGGATAATTATCTTTTTCATGTATCAAAATGATTACATCTTTTTAGGTGAGGAGATTCCCATTAGATCAAGTGAAATTGAAATTACGTTTTGAACTGCACTGATCAGATACAACCTTGCTCTGCTCAAATCAGATTTCTCTTCGTTGATAATTTTATATTTGGCATAATATTTATGGAACATTCCAGCTAACTCATGCACATAAGCAGCTAATCTATGAGGTTCTCTGCTATCGGCACAAAGATTGAGAACAGAAGAAAGATCCATCATCTTTTTAATAAGATTTAGTTCGTCAGCTTTGTTCAATTTACTTAAGCTCTTTTCATCGAATTTTTTCAATATTAATTTTGCTTTTTTTGCCTTCTTTAGAATACTATTGATTCGTGCATAAGCATATTGACAATAAAAGACAGGATTCTCACTTGATTTTTTCTTTGCAAGTTCCAGATCAAAATCCAGATGAGCAGATGGCTTCCTGCTAATAAAGAAATATCGGGCTGCATCTTTTCCCACTTCATCCAGCAAGTCGTCCATGGAAACTATTTTCCCGGCACGTTTAGACATTTTAACGACCTCACCATCTTCCAAAAGATTTATATGTTGGAGAAAAACAACTTCTAATTTGGACTCGTCAAATTCCAGTGCTTTCATTGCAGCACGAAGTTTGGAAACATGACCGTGATGATCGGGACCCAGAACATCGATAATAATATCGAAACCACGATTATATTTGGTTAGATGGTAGGCAATATCAGGAACAAGATAGGTTGGATTCCCATCTGCTTTGATGAGTACACGATCTTTTTCATCACCAAATTTGGTTGAAGAGAAGAAAACAGCATCATCTTTTTCATAAGTGCAACCTGCTTCTGCCAAGTAGCTTAATGCTTCTTCCAGGATTCCTTCTAAACGCAATTTTTTCTCAGACATCCAGTTGTCGAACTGTACATCAAATCGATTTAAACTTGCAACCTGCATTTTATGTATCTCGTCTAAAGCAAAATTTTTCATTCGTTCAAGACGATCTTCCTCGGTCATGTGAAATAGTTTGGTCCCTTCGATCGTATTCAATTCAATTGCAAGCTCTTTTATGTATTCACCATGATAAGCTTCAAAAGGGAAGTCTTCACACTCATGCCCATGTAATTCACGGTATCTGATCTCTAAAGATTCAGCAAAAATATCTACTTGATTTCCTGCATCATTAATATAAAATTCACGAAAAGGTTCAAACCCGATATATTCCATAATGCGGAAAAGAGAGTCTCCATAAGCTCCAGCACGAGCACTGACAATGTTCAATGGACCTGTTGGATTTGCACTAATGAATTCAATTAAAACTTTTTTCCTTTGTCCATAATTGGATGAACCATAATGTTCTTTATCATTAAAAATCTTCTGAAGTTCTTTATAATAAAGAGAATTTGCCAGTTTGAAATTAAGGAAGCCAGGTCCGGCGATCTCGATTGATTTGTAGTATCTTTTTTTGGAAAGATCATCGGCAATTTTCTGGGCAATGTCACGTGGTTTTATTTTTAGAACCTTTGTATTTATCAGCGCAACATTACTGGAAAAATCTCCATGTTCAGCAATATTTGGGATCTCAACAGTAAAATTCCAATCATAATTAGAATCAATTTTCTGCAAAGATATAATTATATCATTATATATTTTTGTTTTCATAGTATACTATTCTTTAGTTTCTTTTTTTGTTCTGGAATCGACAACATAAAGATCTTCTAATTTGTAATACTCTCGTTTATCCTGGCTGAAAATATGAACAATGATATCACCAAAATCAATCAATATCCATGTACCGGAATTCTTGCCTTCAGTAGAAAGAATTTCCATTCCATTTTCTTTTGCATTCTGAATAATATTCTCAGCAATAGCTTTGTTATGCAGATCTGCGGTTCCACTACAGATTATCAAATGATCTGTGAAATCAGTTTCACCTGTTACATCGATGTGCTTGATAAGCACAGCTTTTTTCTCTTCCATCCAATTAATTATATTGGCAATTGCTTGTTTCTGTTCCATAATCCCCTATTTAAAATATGTTCTGTAATCTCTACCAAGAATTATCTGAAAATCTTCTATAGTATTTTCATCAAATGCATAGATTCTTCGTGAGATCCCTGTTATTTTCATTAAATATTTCAGTTTATTTTCATCTTTTCTTTTAACTACGATAATTGATTTACCGTAAATAAATTTATAACTTTTCACGTTTTTCCAAGATATTATATCGATGTTCTCAAAATCCTTATTTATAATGTTGTCTTTAACTTCACTGGCAGCACCCTTAACACCACATCCATTTAAAATGGATAATTTAAGGGAAGAGATTTCGATAATTTCAACTTCAATATTTTCACTATTTTTTTTATTAAAGAACAAAAAATAAGATGCCACACAAATAAGTAACAATACTGTAATACCTATTAATGAAGCACGTTTATCTATGCGAAACAAATTAATTTTCAGTTTTCTCATTGTCAAATTGTTCTTTGAGTTTACTATAAGCCTGTCCAAATGATTCAGGAATTATTCTGGTACCAGCAATTGCAGACATAAAATTTACATCTCCGCTCCAACGTGGAACTATATGCACATGAAGATGTTCATCTATACCAGCTCCAGCAGCTTTGCCGAGATTCATTCCAATATTCAATCCATCAGGAAAATACACTTTAGTTATCACCTTTTCACATAATTGTACTGTTTCAAAAAGATCATCAATTTCATCTTTATTCAATCCATTCAAATTTGGAACATGTTTGTTGGGAACAACCATCAGGTGACCATTATTGTACGGAAAAATATTCATTATAACAAAACTGAATTCACTTCTGTATAGTATTAGATGTTTCTCATCATTAT
>JAYEKK010000019.1:9512-20744 GCA_034660955.1 Candidatus Cloacimonadota bacterium
AATCCATTCAAATTTGGAACATGTTTGTTGGGAACAACCATCAGGTGACCATTATTGTACGGAAAAATATTCATTATAACAAAACTGAATTCACTTCTGTATAGTATTAGATGTTTCTCATCATTATCTTCCGATGGCTTAACACAGAATATACATTCTTTATCTTTATTGGATAAAATATATTGCAATCGCCAAGGTGAATATAAAATATCACTCATATTGTACTCCTTATTTTGCCACAGATTTTCACTGAGTTTATTAACAACGAACAAAACGAACAAAAGCGAACGAAAGAAATAATTGAGAAAATTTCCTCTTCTGACTTCACTATTTGAACGCAGGACGTATCATTTTGATGCGTTCGAAATATTACAGTTCAATCTACTCCGATAAATCGGAGAACTTGCAAAGGATTTTCTACTTACAACCATTGCGAAGGTAGAGCAAGAAGATTTCCTCTGACAGAAACCTTTCGCAAGGTTTTTCCTTTCTTACTTCTTCATTCCTTGTTCGATATTGGTTATTCATTTTTATCCTTCAAAATGTTCTTGCCTACTTAAAAACTCACTTTCCAGATCTGCTAATTGTTCTTTAGAATTCACTCCCGATGCTTCTACCATATCATCGAGAATAACCGAAGTAACAAGTTTATTTTTATTATTCAGAATTTCTAAAGTATCAGTTAAATAATATTCATTTTGATTATTTTTATTATTAATTCTTTGTAAGGCTGTAAAAAGATCTTTCGCATTATAACAATAAATTCCTGTATTAATTTCATTGATCTCTTTTTCTTTTTCAGTTGCATCTTTAAACTCTACAATTCGTTGTACATTGCCATCTGGGTTTCGTACTATTCTTCCATATTTCAGAGCATTGTCCATAAAAGCTGTGAGAACAGTACAAGAGGCATTAAACTTTCTATGGTGTTCCTGAATTTTTTCTAGAGTTTTGTATCTAAGAAGGGGAACATCACCACAAAGTATGAAAACATCTCCATCAAAATTATTGAAAATATTTTCTGTAACCATCACGGCATGACCTGTTCCGTTCTGCTGAACTTGTTCTACAAATTTAATATTATCATTTTTAGGAACAACATCGATCACCTGTTCTTTCTTATAGCCTACAACAATTGCGATCAGATCACTATTGATCTTGTTTGCTGTTTCTACAACACGGTTTATCATTGGTTTTCCTGCTAATTCAAAGATCACTTTCGGTTTATCTGATTTCATGCGAGTACCTTTGCCGGCAGCAAGGATTATTGCAGCAGTTTTATTCATTTAAGCTCCATAAATATATCTTTTATACTTTTATTTAATATTGGATGAACAAGATCCGGGCATAATTCATTCAGAGAAGTTAATACAAATTCACGTTTATGCAACTGAGGATGGGGAAGAACCAGTAATTCAGTATCAATGACCTTATCTTCGTAGAATAATAGATCAATATCTATCGTTCTGGGTCCCCATTTCTCGTTTCTGATGCGTCCAAGTTGATTTTCTATATCCAAACACTTTTTCAAAAGTTCTTCTGGTAAAAAGGCTGTATTAACCTCAATAACGCAATTAAGAAAATCAGGTTGATCTGTTTTACCATAAGGTTTTGTTGTGATCATTGAACTGGTTCGTGTTATCTCAGTGTTTTTAAATTTTGAAATCTGATTGATAGCTTTTGTGATAAATTCATGTTTAGCCCCTAAATTTGAACCCAGACCAAGATAACAGTACATCAATTCCCTTTAACGGTTTCGTTCCATTTCTACTTCTACAGAACCAAGTGAACCATTAATGGGAACGGAAGGTTTCTTGATCTTTACATTAGCGTAAATAATTGATGGGAATGATTCCAAGATCGAGTCAAGAATAGTATTTGCGCAAACTTCTAAAAGATAAAACTCGCGTTCTTCCAAAGTATGCTTAATTATTGCATAAACCTTAGTATAGTCAACTGTATCCTTAAGATGTTTGATCTCTTTATCACTTGTCTGCTCGGTTTCATAAGAAAAATTAACGATAAACCTCTGTCCTAATTTCCTCTCTTCCGGGTGAACGCCATGATAACCATAAAAAACCATTTCATGTAAATGAATTCTCATAATTTTCTCCAATTAAATACTAAAGTTTTTTTGTAATTTTAAAACTCAATTTATTTGCAAATATTTTATCGATAATGTATATGAACAAACCACTTAATAACAATCCAAACATTGAAATAACAATAGATATATCCTCACTAAATGTAAATAAATATTTGCTGATCAAATAGAATGATAGCATCGTGAGAATTGGAATAATGAAGACCACGAAAGAAGAAAATACACGCAGAGAAGGGGCAATATTAACGTGAACTCTATCTCCGATCTCTAATTTCAGATCAGTTTTAATTTTATGCAGTATGGTTTTATCATTAGCATTGCATATTCCGCTAACTGCACATCCATCACAAGAGCCTGTTCTCTCAACTTCTACATGAACAAAATTCCCTTCGGATTTTCTAACAACTGCAATATCTTCGTGATTGTCCATAATCCTATTTCTCTTTCAACTTATTTATGATATCTGTTGTAGATTTTCCATCAATAAAAGAGAGGCTTTTTACCTCCCCGTTGTATGAACTAACAATATCAGAACCAACTATATCTTTTGGTTCCCAATCACCACCTTTTACAAGAATATTCGGCTTAATGTGATTGATTAACTTGTATGGCGTATCATCTTCAAAAATAACAATATAAGAAATGGAGCAAAGTGCAGATAATACTATTGCTCTTTCTCTTTCATTATTTATCGGACGGTCATCTCCTTTTAGCCTTTTTACAGAAGAATCACTGTTTAAACCGAGGATGAGAATGTCTCCTAATTCTTTAGCTTCAGCCAGGTATTGAACATGACCTGAATGAAGAATATCGAAGCAGCCATTGGTAAAAACAATCTTCTTATTTTGACTCTTAATATCCTTGATAATGCTAGCGATCTCTTCCCATGTTTTTAATTTATTTTTCATTTTACCGGATAACTCCCATTAAAACATGCATAACAATAATTTTCAGGTTTTGTCACAGCTTTCTCTAATTGTTTAATAGAAAGATATTTTAGAGAATCGGAACCGATATATTGTCTAATTTCTTCAACGGATTTACTATTAGCAATCAATTCTTCCCGAGTAGGTGTATCGATACCATAATAACAGGAGTTTTTTACGGCAGGGGAGCCAATACGAAGATGGATCTCTTTTGCACCGGCATTACGCACAAGTTTAACTATTTTATGAAGTGTCGTTCCCCGCACTATCGAATCATCGATAAGTGTTACAACTTTGCCTTTGAAGAAATTCGGGAGAGGATTGAATTTCTGATATACACTTTCATCTCGAATTGTCTGTTCCGGTTTAATGAAAGTTCTTCCTACATAATGATTTCTGATCAAACCCATTTCGTAAGGCTTGTTCATATATTTTGCATAACCAAGGGCAATGAAGTTCGATGAATCGGGAACTGGCACAACTACATCAGGATCAACATCATCACTTTCTGCAATTATCGCTCCAATTTTTTCTCTTACTTCATATACGTTTTCCTCAAAGATCACACTATCGGGTCGTGAAAAATATATATGCTCAAAGATACAATGTTTATTGGTCTTTGTGGCTCGGAAGTCATTTGAATTATTTTGGATATTGGTTATCCCGTCATTATTAACAGCAATTATTTCAGCTGGTTTTACTTCTTTTATCCAATCCATATAAAGTATATCCAAGGCGCAGCTTTCTGAAGCCACCACAACAGCACCATCTTTTGTTTTGCCGTAACTCATTGGACGAAGTCCATATGGATCGCGGAAAAGATACATTTCTGTTTTTGTTGCAAGTACTGTAGAATAGGCACCTTTCACCGTTTTCATCAATTTTTTTATTGCATCTGGAACTTTGTTATTTTCTCGTTCAACATGATAAACGATATATTTAAGAATTAACTCTCCATCATTTCCGCTTGCAAAATATACACCCTTATCTTCTAACCAGATTCTAATCTCATTGTAGTTAATTATGTCTCCGTTACTTGATAGAGCATAGGAAGGACCGGAAAGAGTTTCTACGATATGAGGTTGGGAATTGTGAACTGCAGAAGCTCCACGAGTTGGATAACGAACATGACCAATTGCAATATTTCCTTCCAGATTCTTGATCTTCTCAGGAGTGAAAACATCTTTAACTAATCCCATTTTCTTTCGCAGCTTGATAGTTGTACTGTTTTTCACTGCCATTCCGCAGCTTTCCTGACCGCGATGTTGTTCTGCAAAAAGCCCTAAAGTTGCCATATTGGCTGCATTTTCACTTCCAAAAATACCGATAATCCCGCACATTTAGTACCCCAAATTATTTTTTCTTAAAACTAATTTTATTTTCATTTCCATTTATAAGTCGTTTTATATTAGCTTTATGACGGACAATAATAAATAAAGCTATAATAAATGTGAAAATAAGGAATTCCAACTCTGCAAATGAAATCCAGATATTCATGATTAATTCAGAAATAAACAGTGTGAGAGCTGCTAATATCGAACCGAGCGACACAAATTTACTTAGCCAAACTGTAAATACAAATACAAATAATGCCAGTGCAACTGGAATGGGAACAAGTGCAATAAAAACGCCTGCTGATGTGGCAACACCCTTACCGCCTTTGAATTTCAGGAAGATTGTAAAAATATGACCAATTATAGCAAATAATCCGGTTAGAATTAATATCAGATCGGTTGGTTCAGGTATGATCATTCTGGCAATATTCACAGCAAGAAATCCTTTACCGATATCTATTACCAGAGTGAATACACCAACTTTTGTTCCAAGGATACGTAACGCATTTGTGGCTCCTACATTACCGCTGCCAAAATTACGAATATCAATACCTTTTATAAGCTTACCCATAATATAACTTGTGGGCACACTACCCAGAATATACGCTGCCAAAAGAGCAATTATAATTTCCATATTATTTCTCTCTACTCCTGAAAATAGTTTTTATTGTCGTTCCGCTGAATTTGAATTCTTCACGAAGTTGGTTATTTAAATATCGTTTGTAATGTGTGGTAATAAGTTTTGCATTATTACAAAAAAATACAAATGTTGGTGGTTGAGTTTTAACCTGTGAACAATAATAGATCATAGAGTGTTTTCCGCTGGAATGTGCAGGTGGGAATTTAGCAGTAACTTTTTGCAAGAATTTATTTAGTTGACTTGTCGGAATGCGCTTCTTGCTCTCTTCATCAACTTCAAGAAGCAGCTCAAATATTTTATGTGCACGCTGCCCTGTAAGTGCAGAAATAAAGATAACCGGAGCGAATTCAACAAACTTCAACTCAGTTCTGATTTTCTCAATATATTTGCCAATCGTAGTGTTATCCTTTTCAACTAAATCCCATTTATTAACAATTAAGATGATCTCTTTATAATTTCTTGCTGCATAAGAAGCTATTCGCTGATCCTGAGTTGAGATATCATCGTTAGCGTCTAAGAGTAATAAGACAATATCAGCACGATTAATACTCTCGATAGTTCGCATTGTACTAAAATATTCTACACCGTATTTAATTCGTTTCTTACGTCGTAAACCAGCAGTATCAATAAATGTGAATTTCTTATTTTTATAATTTAAGTGCATATCAATAGAATCGCGGGTTGTACCGGGAATATCAGTTACGATATTTCCTTCTTTACCGGATAACCTATTAACTAACGATGATTTGCCTACATTTGGTTTCCCAACGATTGCAACTTTGATAAGATCTTCTTCAACTACTTCTTTTGATGAAAGTGTGTCGATATTCTTAACAACTTCATCCAAGAAATTTCCGGTATTGCGTCCGTGAATTGCAGCTATAGGGAAAGGCTCGCCAAATCCAAGTTGCATAAAATCGTAAATCTCTAACTCATCTTTTTCATTATCGGTTTTATTGGCGACAAGCATAACTTTATCACGGTGAGGAGATAATATCTTGGCAACTTCCATATCAATTGCAGTTGTACCGGTTTTTGTATCCACAACAAACAAGATGAAATCGGCTTCTTCGATAGCGACCTCTGCCTGGAATTTCACTGCTTTATCTATACTGTTACTTGCTTTTGGAATTATTCCGCCTGTATCAACAACTACAAAGTTATGACCGCTCCATTCTGCTTCTTCGTATTTTCTGTCTCTGGTTACGCCCTCTTCAAAATCTACTATAGCACTGCGCTTACGGCATATCCTGTTAAAGAGAGTTGATTTTCCTACATTGGGTCTGCCGACTATTGCTACAATGCTTTTTCTCATAAATTATATTACCTTTTTTTACTCTCTAAATTTAATGGTCAATCTTTGTTCAAAGCTGAATCTGTCAAATTAAATGATAAAACGGATTTAAAACCATAAAATTAAATTAATTATAAGTTGAAAGCCCTTGACATAATAGCCAATTATAAATTTTTCAACTACAATAAAATATAAATTCAGGAGGCAATATGTTAAATAGGAACATCATCGAGAAAGTGATAGATAAAGCACTTTCAAATGGTGCAGATTTTGCAGAATTGTTTGTAGAGAATACATTCAATTCTACAATTGCATTTAATGACAGCAAAACAAAGCAGAATATTGTTGGTAATGATTATGGCGCAGGTGTAAGAGTATTTTACGGACACACTGCGATCTATGCGTATACAAATGATTTAAGTGAAGAGGCACTTCTCAATGCAGCAGACGCAGTTAGTAAGGCTGCTAAAGGTGGGAACATTATTGCTTCTATCGATCTGACTAACAAGGAGATCGAGAACATTCATCCGATAGAAATTCCCAATAATACAATATCAAAAAAGGATAAAATAGATTTCATAAAAAAAGTAAATGAAGCTTCTCGCGGATATAGCGATCAGATAAGTCAGGTTGATATTCGCTTTACTGAAAAGAACCAGCATGTAATGATCGCTAATAGCGAAGGTTTGCAGGTTGAAGATGATAGAAATTATTCAAGAATTAATGTTTCTTCGATAGCTTCTAATGGAACGGAAAAGCAAGTTGGAGGAGAAGGTCCAGGCAGATTTGCAGGATATGAATTCTTCAAATCAGTTGATCCTGTAGAACTTGGAAAAGAAACCGCCAGAGTTGCCGTAACAATGCTTAATGCAGATTATGCACCCAGCGGCAAGTTCCCTGTTGTAATTGATAATGGCTTTGGTGGAGTAATTTTTCATGAAGCATGCGGACACTCTTTAGAAACTACATCAGTTGCAAAAGGCGCTTCGGTTTTTGCTGGAAAAATGGGTAAGAAGATTGCTTTTGAAGGACTTACTGCAATAGATGACGGAACCATGCCAAACGAATGGGGAAGTGAGAATATAGATGATGAAGGAATGGCAACAAAAAAGACAGTTCTCATAGAAAACGGAATTCTAAAATCTTATATGGTTGATAAAATGGGAAGTATTAAAACCGGATATGCCAGAACCGGAAGCGGCAGAAGACAATCTTATAGATTTGCTCCTGCCAGTAGAATGCGAAACACTTATATTGCCAATGGGAATGACAAGTTCGATGAGATGATCGCTTCTATTGATGAAGGATTATATGCTGCTAAAATGGGTGGTGGCTCTGTAAGTCCCGGAACCGGTGATTTCAATTTTGCAGTAGGTGAAGGTTATATGATAAGAGATGGTAAGATTGCAGAACCGGTTCGCGGTGCAACCTTAATTGGAAATGGTGCAGACGCTTTGTTAAAGATCAGCATGATCTCAGACAACATGAAGATGGCGCAGGGAATGTGCGGTTCTGTAAGTGGTAGTGTTCCTGTAAATGTGGGACAACCCGCAATTAAGATCAACGAGATAATCGTTGGCGGAAGAAAATAGGAGGGGAGATGTATAACAAAGAATTTAAAACAATATTCAGTTACGCAAAAGATAAAACAGATGAAATAGAAATTCTGCTCTCGGCAGGCAACTCTTTTTCCGTGAAAATAAATGAACAAAATATAGAATCCTTTAATTATTCCGATTCCAAAGGAATTGGTGTACGTGTGATTAAAGAAGGGAAAATCGGCTATTCCTACACAGAAAAATTTGATGAAGAAACATTCAAACACATTGTAGACGAAGCTATCGAGAATGCAAAATATACCGAAGATGATGATGTAGTTATCATGGAGAATTACCCCGAAAATACAGATAGTCCAAATGTTTATTCAAAAGAATTAGATAAAGTTGATGTAGTTGATAAGATCCAGCTTGCAAAAGATCTGGAAAAATATGCCAAAGAATCTGATAAACGCGTTTTTAATGTCCCTTATGCAGTATACGGTGATGGGAAAAGCTACAGCAGAGTTGCCAACAGTAAAGGTTTAGATAGAGAAGATATCCAGAATTATGCTTATGCATATATTGGAGCATTATCGGCAGAGAAAGATGATAAACGAATGGGAATGGATTACCATATAACTAGAAATTTTAGAGAATTTGATCCAATAAAAATGGCAGAAGAAAGTGTGAAGAAAAGTACTAATCTTCTCAATGCTAAACCTGCAGAATCTGGAAAATACGCAGTTGTATTCAATAACGAAATGATGGCAACAATGCTTGCTACTTTCTCCGGTATTTTCAATGCGAAATCTGTTCAGGAAGGAAGATCTCTTTTAAAAGGAAAAATTGGAGAAAGAATAGCTAACGAAAAAGTTACTATTGTCGATGATGGTTTGCATCCAAATGGTTTCTCTACTTCTGCTTTTGACAGTGAAGGTTATCCAACAGAGAGAACAATTTTAATAGAAAACGGTGTTCTAAAATCCTATCTTCATAATACAATAACAGCTAGAAAAGATGGAGTAAAATCCACCGGTAACGGTTCTCGTGGTTACAAAGGAACACTTAATATCAGCACATCAAACTTTATAATTGAAGCAGGTGAACATAAAGAAGCGGATCTTTTTGCAAAACATGATAAGATCATAGAGATCGTGAGCTTGCAGGGAATGCATTCCGGTGCGAATGCAATTTCGGGTGATTTTTCACTTGGAGCACAAGGTTTCTTGTGGGAAAATGGTAAACGTGAATATTCTCTAAAACCGTTCACAGTAAGTGGGAACTTTCTGCAAATGTTAAGTGGAGTAGAAGCAATAGCCGATAACTTCAAATTTGATATGAGCAGTAATGGCGCTTCTTCAATTTTGATAAATGAACTAAATATTAGCGGATAATTAATAAACACAATTAGAGTAGGGCGGAAGTTTTCCGCCCTTTTTTATTTATAATGTCACACTATATTACTGCCAAACTGAATGCTTCGACAAGCCCAGAAAAGACTCTGTCGAAGTATAGAAATAGCATACAATTCATCTTTCTAATTTTCTTTCAACTCCAATAATTTGACTTATTTCTTTCATTCTTTTGTATCGACAAAAGAACGAAACAAGAAAAACTCGTCACTTTTATAATACTTATTTCCGGATGGTTAGGAATAAATATAGTTAAGAAATTTAATAAATCGGAATGTAAGAATAGTTATATTGCTTCTCATCCGGCGTTGTAAAAGTGACCTAAAAAGGAAAAGAAACATAACCCGCTTTAACCCTTTTTCCCTATTGCCTGCACAACCATAGTCCTACTGTCCTTCTCTTAAAAAACGAAGGAACATAAAAAGCTGCAGGAAGAAGCATTGTCATGCTGAGTTTGGCTTTAGCCAAGTATCGAAGTATGAAGTTATCTTACTATCCACCTCACCCTACTGCTTGCACTGCCATAGTTTTTTTACGAAGGCGTGCCCCTATCCTAAAAGGCGAGGGAACAGAGAAAAGCAAGAAGAAAAATCTGTCTTTCTGCTTGCCAAGCCGAAGCTGGCGAAGGTTGGAGGATTAACCAACATAGGCGTTCTAAAGAAGAATCTCAGATTTCATACTTAACTCAACCTGTCTGCAAAGTCGTAATTTCTAATCCCGTCACTCTGCCTGCCAAGCCATAGTTTCTGTTTTTAAACGAAGGCTGGAGGAATCTACCTGCTGTTACTCTTAATGAAGAGCAAAGTTTTATAACTAATCCTTCTTAAAAGAATATCGTAAATGATTCGTCCAATCTACGCTGTGCTACTGCAGGATGACGACAATTTCTCATTTCACCTTCTTTCTCTCAGGCACTTATGTACTTCGTACTCTCAACTTTTTAATATTGACACTTAACTTAACTTTTATCAGATTTGGTTTTGCATTAATTAAATTGCTTTAAAGAAAACAAAGTTGAATTTAAACATTGATTTTAACGGAATAAAAGGGGAAGTCAAATGTATACAATAATTTTTTTTATAACTATAATTTAGATTTTATCATTACAAGAAATGTGTTGTTGACATGTCGTTCTTGTCCGACCAAGACTTGAGTTAAGAGGAGCGAAGCGAAACTTGACTTAAGGATTGAGGTGAGATGAGAAAGTCATTCTTAGGGTGAGTATCGTTCTTAACTCAACGCTTCGCTGTTAAGTCAAGTCTGACAAGACTTCGACTTTGCACAGTGCAGACTTAAGGATTGAGGTGAGATGAGAAAGTTATTCTTATGGTTAGTATCGTTCTTAACTCAACGCTTCGCTGTTAAGTCAAGTCTGACAAGACTTCGACTTTGCACAGTTAGACTTAAGGATTGAGGCGAGATGAGAAAGTCGTTCTTAACTCAACGCTACGCTGTTAAGTCAAGTCTGACAAGACTTGAGTTTGCTCAGTGCAGACTTAAGGATTGAGGTGAGATGAGAAAGTCATTCTTAGGGTGAGTATCGTTCTTAACTCAACGCTACGCTGTTAAGTCAAGTCCGACACAAAAAACAAAGACAGAAAGAAGGTGAAAAAATGAAAGATATTACTGAAACCGAACAACAGCTCAGAGCTGCAAACCAACAGCTTGATGCAAACAACCAACAGCTACAAGCGAGCGAGCAACAACTTAAAGCAAATAAGAAAATCTTACAAAAAAGTAAACAAACCGCAGAGCGTTATCTGAACATTGCTGCAGAAATTATCATCTCTCTCGATAAAAATGGAAAAATAACTTTGCTGAACGAAAACGGCCATAAAATACTCGGATATAAAAATACCGAGCTACTCGGAAAAGATTGGTTCTCTACTTGCGTACCAAAATCCATTAGCAAGGAAATCAGGGAAGTTTTTAGTAAATTAATGATGGGAGAGATTAATAATGCAGAAACTTACGACAACAAAGT
>JAYEKK010000020.1:0-1141 GCA_034660955.1 Candidatus Cloacimonadota bacterium
ATGCTTACACAAGCGTGTTCAACAATTGGATCTTTACAGATAAGGAATAAAGGAACTATTGGTGGAAATATTGTAAACGCTGCTCCCTGTGCAGATTCATATCCACCTCTCATAGCTTATAATGCAGAATTTATTCTCACTTCAAATAATGGAACTCGTAGAATTCCCGCTGATGAATTCATATTAAAGAACTATCAAACACAACTTAATTCTGACGAAATACTAACAGAAATTATAATTCCAATTCCAAAGAAAAATTATGAATACAGCTACTTCCAACTTGGTAGAAGGAATGCTGTGAATATAACCAGAATCAGCATTGGAATTCTAATTTCTTTTGAAAATAATAAAGTAGAAGAGTGTAAAATAGTTACTGGTTCGTTATTCCATAAACCTATGCGTATTGAAAAGATTGAGCAGATACTAATTGGTAGAGAACTAACAAATAAATCTATCAATTCTATTAAAGAGCCATTGAAAAAGATAATTGAGGATGCAATTGGTAAACGCTGGTCATCTGCTTATAAACTACCGGTTTTTATTAATATGGCAAAAGATGCATTAACTGAAATATTTGAGCAAAGAGGGTAATGATGATAAATTTGAAAATTAACGTTAACGGAAAAAATCATAAATTAGAAGTTGAAGATTCAATGCGCTTATTGGATATCTTACGTGATGAACTTAGGCTTACAGGAACCAAAGAAGGATGTGCTGTTGGAGAATGTGGTGCTTGTACTGTTATCATGAATGGTGAGGCTGTAAATTCTTGTTTGATCCTGGCAACCCAGGCAAATAATTCAACTATTGAAACTGTGGAAAATCTGGAGAAAGATAATGTTCTATCCAAACTGCAAAATGCTTTTGTTGAAGAAGGTGCAATACAATGCGGATTTTGTACACCTGGTATGCTTATGAGTGCAAAAGCCCTACTAGATAAAACTCCACACCCAGATGAAGAACAAATAAAAGAAGCTCTGGAAGGAAATCTCTGTAGATGTACCGGTTATGTTCCAATTTTGAATGCTGTAAAGAAAGCTGCAGAGTAGCATTAAATTTCTTATTCAGTTTTGATTATGAACTTTTTATTTGACTTTAAATAATAATTCATAGAAAAGGCAATAATCTTATAATAAAAAAA
>JAYEKK010000020.1:1241-5758 GCA_034660955.1 Candidatus Cloacimonadota bacterium
CAATTTTGAATGCTGTAAAGAAAGCTGCAGAGTAGCATTAAATTTCTTATTCAGTTTTGATTATGAACTTTTTATTTGACTTTAAATAATAATTCATAGAAAAGGCAATAATCTTATAATAAAAAAAAGGAGAAGAAAATGAAAAAAATAGTATTAACAATGGTTTTAGCAATGGTTCTTACAACTCTGGTCTTTGCAGAAGCGGAGAAGATCGCTTATATTGATACTGACAGGATCATGATGACAAGCCCTGAAACTCAGGAAGCACAAACGATTTTGATGGGTGAACGTCAAAAATGGGAACAGGAAATTGAAGATATGGATGCCGAGATCGAGCAACTTTATGCTGACTATGAAAGCAAAAAAATGATTCTAACCGAATCAGGAAAACAAGAAGCAGAAACCAAGATCATGGCAATGTCTGAAGCCCGTCAGGCAAAAGTTCAAGAGATATTTGGTGAGAATGGGACATTCGTACAAAGACAGAATGAACTTCTAGCACCCATTCTGAATAAACTAAAAACAATCATTGAAAAAGTATCTATAGAGAATAATTATTCTATCGTTCTTGATGCTTCCGCCGGTAGTGTACTTTATGCAAAACCAAATCTTGATATCACAGATACTATCTTAAGTGAGATGGAAAAAACCGTTGAATAAATGAAGAAATTCAATTTCCCGCTCACAGCAAAAAAGATTGCTTCCAAGCTGGATTGTGTTACTGACTTCTCAAATAAAGTTAAGTTAGATAATGTGTCTGAACTTCACGAAGCTAACGAGCATTCTGTTTGTATTTTTGAGAATCCAAAATTTATAGATGCACTCAAAGAGACAAAAGCGGGATTGATCTTTGTTCCAAAAAATTTTGATAAAAATTTAAAACCAAAAACAAATCTTCTTTTAATTGATAAACCATATATTCATTTTATGATGCTGGTACAAACATGGCTCAAACTCGATCTTCCTAAAATGAAAAAAAGCATTGATGATTCTGCCAAGATAGCTTCTTCCGCTTCTTTTGGAAAAAATATCATTATTGGAAGTAACTGCATGATCGGTGAAAATGTGAATATTGGTGATAACACTGTTATCGAAAGTAACTGTGTTATTAAAGATAATGTACGGATTGGTAAAAACTGCTATATTTATCCCAATTCAACTATTTATGAAGATAGCGTTTTAAAAAGCAATATTATTATTCACTCAGGTTGCGTTATTGGAGCAGATGGGTTTGGATATATATTCCATAATGGAATTCATAACAAGGTCCCCCAAGTTGGGAATGTGATCATTGAAGATGATGTTGAGATTGGTGCTAATTCTGCTATTGACCGCGCAACTTTAGGTTCTACAATAATCGGTAAAGGCACAAAAATTGATAATCTTGTTCAGGTTGGGCACAATTGCCAGATAGATGAAAACTCTGTTCTTTGCGCTCAAACCGGACTTGCCGGAAGTACAATAATTGGTAAAACTGTCTATATTGCAGGGCAGGTTGGAGTAGCAGGTCACTTGAAAATTGATGATAGGGCAATGATCGGAGCACAATCTGGAGTAATGAATGATGTTCCAAAAGGTGCCAAATTATTTGGTTCACCAGCTATAGACGCAAAACTCCAAAAAAGAATAATGGTTTCCGAAAAATATTTACCGGAAGTTGTGAAAGATTATAGAAAACGTCAGAAAGCAAAGGATAAAAAATGAAAGAATTTAAGAGGACCATAAAAAGCACGATCAGTTATAACGGCATTGGACTTCACTCCGGTCATGTATCTACTTTAACATTTAAACCTGCCGATAAAGATGAAGGAATTGTTTTTATCCGAACCGACATGGAAGGTAATCCTGAGATTCCTGCCGATATCGATCATGTTGTCGATATTTCCAGAGGCACAACAATTGGTGTAGGAAAGGCTACAGTTGCAACTATCGAGCATGTTCTTGCCGCTATTAAAGGTCTTAATATTGATAACATCCGCATCGAAGTAGATGGGCCTGAAGTACCGGTTGCAGACGGCAGTGCAATTGTATATTTGGAACTCTTGAAAAAAGTTGGAATTGTTGAACAAGATGCAGAACGTGAATATTTAGAGATCGAAAAACCTCTCTCTTTCTCTGCTCCTGCTGATAATGTGGATATTGTTATTATGCCTTCTGAGGATATTAAAATTACTTTCATGGTTGACTACCAACAAAAAGCATTAGGCACACAATATACAACAATGCAAACACTCGATGATTTTGAAGAGGACTTTGCCTCTGCCAGAACCTTTTGTTTCCTTCATGAAATAATTATGCTAAAAGAAGCCGGACTTATCAAAGGTGGTTCTTTAGAAAATGCTCTGGTCGTGGCTAATCCTGATACACCGGAAGACGATATCAAACGTTTGAGAGAGATGTTCAATTATCATGAAGAGATAAATGTGGGTTCCGATGGTTTATTGAATCATACGCCTTTGCGATATTATAATGAATTTGTTCGTCATAAAGTTGTTGATCTTATTGGTGATATTGCACTTTTGGGAGTTCCAATAAAAGGGCATTTTCTCGCAGCCAGATCGGGTCATAAAACTAATGTTGAGTTGGTTAAGAAACTTCGCAAACTTCATAAGAAACAGGTATTGCAAAAGATCTATCAAAAGAAGAAATTATCGGAAGTTGTCTTTGATATAAACGCGATTCAGAAAATCCTTCCGCACAGATATCCTTTCCTGATGATAGATAAAATAATAGAATTTGAAGCTGGAGAACGTATAGTTGGTATTAAGAATGTAACCATCAACGAACCATTCTTCAATGGACATTTTCCCGGACATCCGGTTATGCCCGGAGTTCTTATTGTGGAAGCGATGGCGCAAACCGGCGGCATCATGCTGCTCAATGCTCTTGATGATCCCGAAGAATACGTTGCTTATTTTGCTTCGATAAATAATGTTAAATTCCGTAAACCTGTTAGTCCTGGTGATACCTTAAGATTTGAGCTAAAAGTAATCTCAATGAAACGCGGATTAGCTAAAATGCACGGTGATACATATGTGGGAAGTACGAAAGTTTGTGAAGGTGATTTCCTGGCTAAAGTTATGAAGAAATAAAGTAGAACAAGGTCAAGATCGAGGTTGAGGTCGAGGTCAAGATCGAGGTCAAGGTCAAGGTCGAGGTCGAGATCGAGGTTGAGATCGAGATCGAGGTTGAGGTCGAGGTCAAGATCAAGATTAAGATCGAGGAATAAGTATGACGAAAATTCATCCAACCGCAATTGTAAATCCCAAAGCTGTAATTGGCAAAAATTGTGTTATCGGTCCATTTTGTATTGTTCATGGAAATGTGATTTTAGGTAATCATAATGAACTCGTTTCAAGTGTTATTATTGATGGACACACAACAATTGGTGATGGAAATAAATTCTTTCATTCAGCAGTTATCGGAACAGATTGTCAGGATCTAAAATACAATGGTGAACCTACTCAATTAATTATTGGGAATAACAATACATTCCGTGAATTTTGTACAATTAATAAATCCGCAACAATGGATGAACCTACTCAAATTGGAAACAATGGGCTTTTCATGGCTTATTCTCATGTTGCTCATAATTGTATTCTTGGCAATAATATTATTATTGCTAACGCTGTTAATTTTGCCGGTCATATTCATGTTCATGATAACGTGATTATTGGTGGAATGGTTGCTCTTCATCAATTTGTAAAAGTTGGTGCCTTTGCCTTCATCGGTGGAAAATCCGGCATTAAAAAAGATATTCCTCCTTACACTCGCGGAGAAGGATTTCCATTTGTCGTAAGGGGCTTGAATAGTGTTGGACTTCAAAGACGTGGATTCTCTAATGAATCAATAAAATCCATAAAAGATGTTTATAAATTATTTTATAAATCCGGACTGAATACGAGTCAGGCAATGGAAAAAGCTTTAGCAATTCCAAATCTTACAAAGGAACAAAAAGTATTTCTCGATTTCGTTAAGGACTCTGACAGAGGAATAACTAAATAGACAGATCTGTCTTTCTGATCCGGCAGCTGCCGGATTGTTCTTTGGAAAAATCTCGACGTTAAACTAATAAACTGCTTCGATTCACCATTTTTGGTTGTTTACGATACTAGAAGAACATTATTTATATATATAAATGCTTTATTCAAGCTTTGTTACAGGTTTTAGTGTATTTGTTGTAATGTTTCGCAGCTGCCACGCTCTTCTTGCTTTTCTCTCAACCTGAATGTGGGCACGTTTGTTAAGCCCATTTTCTCAAACCGCTCTGTTCATTTTAAAGTTCTCAGCCTGTTCAAAAATCTCTTTGTAAACTTCATCACGATCAACTGGTGGATAGCCGTTTTCTGCTAAAAGAATTATTAGATCGACTTTTAACTCAGCTTTTATATCGTCTCGCTGACTCCAATCTGTATATCTGGCTTTATCATCTACAACAACTTTTACCTGTTTTGCAAGACTGATAAGTTTGTCCTCTGGATAATCAAAATCATATTTAATCATCAAAGATTTTAAAA
>JAYEKK010000021.1:0-5695 GCA_034660955.1 Candidatus Cloacimonadota bacterium
TTCTGTCACCACTCTTGGAAGTACACTTTTCAATGGCTCTGATAGATGGCTGGGAATTGAGATAGGGAGTGATGGCGAGATGACTCCCCGCTTGCGTATTGTAAGTGTACCTTATGCTATTTATGCTAATGATTCTGAGAACCTGGATGGACATGATTCCTCATATTTTATGCCTGCTACTACGGATAACTGGGTAGATATTACCGGCGACACAATGACGGGTAACCTTGTTGTGAATGCAGATATTAACATTTCGACAGGTAATGCTTATCAGGTTAATGGGAATAATTTCTTATCTAATATTGGATCATATAATACTCTCTTAGGGTATCGTGCTGGTGGTGATCTTACTTATGATGCCGGACATAATGTGCTTGTTGGATATCAGGCAGGATACTTACATACAACAACTGGTAATATCTTTTTGGGATATCGTGCAGGTTATCAAGAAAGTGGATCAAACAAGTTATTTATAGAAAATTCTATGAGTTCTTCACCTCTTATTTATGGTGAATTTGATAATGATTATGTAAAAATCAACGGAGATTTTCAGGCAACAGGTGAATTAAGAGATAGCGGTGGAGATGCCGGAACCGGCGGACAGCTACTTTCCAGTACTGTTTCTGGTACTGATTGGGTCGATGCAGGTGGTGGTGCAACCGAAATTAATGATCTAACCGACGGAAAAACAACTGGTAATAGTACATTCCTCGGTGCTCTTGCAGGTCAAAATGATAATGGTTTTAATCTACAAAATGTCGGAATTGGAATTTACAGTCTTGCCAGAAATACTACAGGATCACATAATACTGCACTTGGTTATGAAGCGGGAAAAGGAATAATTGATCAAAACATGTCAGGAAACATATTTATAGGGTATCAAGCAGGAAGTAATGCAACAGGAGATAATAAACTTTATATTGAAAACTCAAATTCTTCATCTCCACTTATCTATGGTGAATTTGATAATGATAAAATAATAATTAATGGTGAATTACAGACAACCGGTATAACACGTGATAGTGGTGGAGATGCCGGAACAAGCGGACAAGTACTTTCCAGCACAGTTACAGGCACAAATTGGGTTGATGCAACAAGTGGAGCAACTGAGATTAATGACCTTTCAGATGGGAAGACTGATGGTAATAGTGTTTTCTTGGGTTCAGGAGCAGGTGAAAATGACGATGGGATTCTTAACTACAATATTGGAATTGGAAAGGAGGCAAATTATTATAATGTAGCAGGTAATCAAAATACAATTATTGGAGTACAGGCAGGGAGAGGATCGTCATCACATAACAAATCAGGAAATGTTTTTCTCGGTTATCGAGCTGGATATTTTGAAACAGGAAATAATACACTTTATATAGAGAACTCATCTAGTTCAACACCTCTTATTTATGGAGAATTCATTAATGGTAAAATTGTAATCAATGGTGATTTTCAAGCAACAGGTTTTATGCGTGATAGTAGTAGTGATGTAGGGATAGGCGGTCAGGTGCTCTCCGCCACTGGTACAGGCACAAATTGGATATACGGTTCTTCTTTGGATGCAGCCGATGGAACTCCTAGTGATGTAGTTTATGTAGATAATGCAGGTAATGTTGGGATTAGCGATACTACACCAAGTTACAAATTAGATGTGAATGGAGATTTACGTGTTAATGGTATGCTACGAGACAGTGCCGGTGATATTGGTGCAAATGGTCAGGTACTTTCTAGTACTGGAAGTTACATAAATTGGGTTGATGCAGCTACTGGAGACATAACTGATGTTACTGCAGGTACAGGTTTAAACGGTGGAGGTACATCAGGTAATGTTACTTTGAATATTGACGTCCCCCTAAACCTAACTGGAAGTATATCTTACCCAAATAGCGTTATTAAAGGTGAAAATTCTGGCACAGGCTACGGTGTTCTTGGTAAACATAACAGCAGTGGTAATTATGGTTCATTGGGTTTCCCTACTTTTGGTGTCTATGGTTATAATAATACAACTACTGGTTATGCCGTTTACGGTAATAGCACGGGTTATTATAGTGGTTATTTTAATTCAAATTATAATCATAATTCTACACACGTTATCCATGCTGAGTTTACCGGCACCAGTTTTGATGCTATAGCTGTTTACGGCAAATCCAGACCGCAAGATGGTTATGGTTATGGTGGATATTTTGAGGGTGGACGATTTGGTGTTTATAGCACAGTATTACCCGACCTGGCAGCAAGCGGAATCTATTTTGGAGCATATGGATCGGTTTATGGTGGTTCTGGTATTAACTACGGAATTTATTGTTCTGTCTCTGGTTCAGGCACTAACTATGCCGGATATTTTGATGGTAACGTAACTGTTACCGGAACTTTCAGCAATCCTTCTGATGAACGCTTCAAAGAAAATGTACAACCTTTTACTTCTGCTATTTCCAAAATAAATTTAATGAATGTTCATACTTTTAATTTCAAACAATTGGCCGAAGAAAAACATATTAATCTACCAAAAGGAAATCAAATTGGACTAATAGCCCAGGAACTGGAAGAAATAATTCCTGAACTTGTGGTTGATAATGTTCATGTTTACGATAAGAATGAAGGCATCGAAGGAGCAGAAAAAGATATGGAAAAGATCGAATATAAAGGAATAAATTATATTGGTCTCATTCCGGTTCTGATAGAAGCCATGAAAGAACAGCAACAGCAGATAGAAGAACTGCAACAACAAATTGCAGAATTGAGATAAGTTAAAATTGGATAATGTAAGGAGAAAATATGAAAATTAGATTACTACTTATATTACTGTTCATCCTACCGCTGTTCCTTTGTGCCCAGCAGGCAACAAGCACAAATTATAAACTGTTGGATTACGGATTGTTCAACGGTTATTTAACCGGTAATAATGAACCCGAATCCTCTAATTACATTGCCGAGGTAAATACGGTTGGAGCACTTTCTGAAGATAAAATGGAAAGTATGGGCTATGATCTTTATTCCGGTTTTGTTGGTTTAGAATTTGGAGAGGCACCGCTTCCTGTTATTTTGAGTTCTTTCACCGTAACCCTTACTAATAACAAGCCACGCCTGAATTGGGTAACGCAAACAGAACAGAGTAATGCTTATTGGAATGTATATCGTTCCATCTCGCAGAATCTGGGACAGGCTATAATTTTAAATATAGATCCAATCGAGGGTGCAGGAACATCATCTGAGCCTACTGAATATGTTTTTATAGATCAATACGGAATTGAAGGAGGAACAACTTACTGGTATTGGATAGAAAGTATTAGTTATGATGGAAATGGTGAAATTTACGGACCGGTATATCTCACGATTCCACCCGGAATTGACGACCCCGGAACACCTCAAATTCCGCAACATTACGGTTTGTATCAAAATTTTCCAAATCCGTTCAATCCAACAACTCTAATTAGTTTTGGCTTAAAAAATGACTGTATGGGCGAATTAACAATCTACAACATAAAGGGACAGAAGATCAAAACTCTATTTATGGGAAACATCCCCGGTAATGAAATAGTAAGTGTGGTATGGAACAGCAGAGATGATGATGGCAAAGAGGTTGCATCCGGTGTTTATCTCTATCAACTTATTACAGACAATAAAGAGAAACACTTGATGAAAATGCTATTGGTAAAATAAAAAATAACGTTATTAATTAGATAGTAGCCCTTCGGATTTCTGAGGGGCTTTTTTAATGATAAGCTTAAAAGAACAAGGAATTGTTATTCCCAACCATATATAGAATTAATAAGATACCGTTTGACACATAAACTTACATTTTTTTTCTAACTTCAAATAATAATTAAATAGGAGAATCCATGGAAAACAAAGTATTAGCAACAGTAGATGGAGTTCAGATTACACAGACACAAGTAGATAATTTTATTAAAAGATTAGACCCGCAGCAAGCAATGCAATATCAAAGCGAAGAAGGTAAGAAACACATTTTGCAGGAATTGATTAATCAAACTCTTTTCTTAGCAGATGCAAAAGCCAATAAACTTGAAGAGACAAATGAATTCAAAAGTGAAATTTCAAAAATGAAAGACATGATATTAACTCAATTGAATGTGAATAATCTTATGGCATCTGTACAAATAGATGATACCGAAGTAAAAACACATTTCGAAACAAATAAAGCCAAATTTTCTACTCCGGAAAAAACAGATACAAGCCACATATTAGTAGATTCAGAAGAAGAGTGTAAAGAGATTCATAAGAAAATCGTAAATAATGAGATCACTTTTGAAGATGCTGCAAAAGCTCATTCAAAATGCCCTTCAAAAGATAAAGGCGGAAATTTAGGTTCTTACCCAAAAGGGCAAATGGTTCCGGAATATGAAGCTGTAGCATTTAGCATGAAAAAAGATGAGATCTCTGAACCTGTTAAAACACAATTTGGATATCACATTATAAGGTTAAATGCAAAGCAGGAATCTGCAGAAGCAAAATTTGAAGATGTGAAAGAACAAGCTTCAAAAGATCTTCTCGGTGCTAAGCAAAAAGAAGAATATCTGAGTAAAATTAATGATATGCGTCAAACCTTCAAAGTTGAAATGGCATAATTACAATTAATGATCCTTTTGTTTTAAAGAAATTCTTACTATCTTCTTATTAACCACTAACTTAAGTTGGTGGTTAATGAATTAAAAAAAGGCATTAACCGTTTAAACGGTTTCTCTTTTTATTTAATCTGACTTTTTAGAGTGGACTCATTCTTAAAAAAAGTTTCATAAAGTTTTATAATATCGTAGCACGTTCACGTTTGAACGTGCTATTTTTATTTGAACAGAAAATAATTTTTTATCCTGATAATCAATTTATTCAACCTCTAAACATCAAATTTTTCTGCTTAAGCCAGCATAAAAAAAAATACTTGCTATTATAATAAAAGTTTAAAATTTGGTATAAAAATTATTATAATTAGGAATATTTAAAATAAGGATGGAATCGTTTGCTAAAGCAAGCCAATTCCTTTAGGGAGAGTATATGGGTTTCAAAACATTTCCAGGTGGAATTCACCCTCACGATTATAAAGCTTTTTCTAAAGATAAAAAAATAGAAAAGATGCCGATCCCCCAAAAAATCGTAATTCCCCTTTCGCAGCATATTGGAGCTCCATCAAAACCAATCGTTAAAGTTGGTGATGAGGTTCTTGCCGGTCAAAAAATTGCGGAAGCAGGTGGTTTTGTCTCTATTCCAATGCATTCTTCAATCTCCGGCAAGGTTACTAAACTCGATAAATTCAACCATCCTACAGGTATTTTAGTTCAAGGTATAGAGATCACAAGTGATGGTGAAGATAAATGGATCGAGCTTATTGATGATAGTAATTATATGGAACTTGATGCAAAAGACATGAAAGATAGAATTGCCGATGCCGGTGTTTGTGGAATGGGTGGTGCCGGCTTTCCAACTCATGTGAAACTTTCACCTCCTGAAGGCAAAATAATTGACACAATCATTTTAAATGGTGTGGAATGCGAACCTTATCTTACAGCCGATTACCGCATAATGCTGGAACAGGCAGAAGATATAATTTCCGGGCTTAAAATACTTATGAGAATAGTTGATGCCAAGAATGGTGTTGTTGGCATTGAAGCAAATAAACCTGATGCTATCAAGCTTTTTAAAAATCTTTTAAAGAACGATAAAAATATCAAAGTCGTAGGACTTCATCTCA
>JAYEKK010000022.1:0-5661 GCA_034660955.1 Candidatus Cloacimonadota bacterium
ATATGATCTTTCAGAATCTTTTTTATACTTTTTCTTCTGTTCTAGAAGATTAATATCTCCAGACACTATCATTTTACTCATAACTGAACTAATTGATTTATTCAGTTGAATTCTTTCGCTGAACCATTCATTATTTGCGATATCCAAGATCTTTAAACTATAATATTCTTCTTCACCGATCATTTCACCCAATTTCGGGAAATTAAAGAAATTATCATATTCTATTATATTAATGTCTTCGGGTGGAAACATTTTATATTTTAGTGCGCCGTCCTTTTCCTGATAAATTAATCCGGGACCTGAATATATTTTTGGATTATTTTTAGTATTTTGTATTAATTCTATATTAATGCAATCAAGTTGGAAAACACTTTCTTTTATCTCTTTAACAATATCTTTATTCATAATACCTCCACAATTATTACTAATTAAGGAAATTCAATTGAATTAATAAATTCTTTTAAGTTTAATAACTAAAACAATGAAAACTTCATTATCCATGACATCTTAATATCTTTTGCAAAATCAATATCTTCTTCCGGAGCAATATCATAAAAGTAATAATTATATGCAAAATTTATTCTCTTATAAATTGATGGCCATGGCTCTTTAGCATCATAAAAGAAATTATATAATAATGGTCCTTCCATTCCTGCCGAAATAAATGTTCTGGCTTTCTTAGATCCACCATTGAACATTGTGAAATCACAAAAATTAAAAATGAATTCTCTCGAATTTGAGAATCTTGCTTTGAATCTTAAGGGACTTCCTACTTCGATTGAAGCCATTTCATTTTTGTCTGGATTGTTATAATCATAACTTAAATAACCAACACCAAAACTTGGCTCCCAGGTAAATGGTGATAACCCAACTGCTATTTTTTCCAGTCCCCAACTCCAAGGGCTTACAAAGATTAGTTGTCCAACACTTATCGGCTCATAGTACACAGGACTAGATAAGGTTGCACTCAACTTGATCAAAGGTTTTTTTAATTTTACTTTTTCAGTTTCAATAAATTTAGGGATAACTTCCGATATTACTCCATTTTCCACATGAACCAGTAAGTAATTATAGCTTTCTTCAACTTCATTTTTTTCAACTTTAATGGATGGGTTTATCATAGTTCTATTCCCAGCTTTATTTCTAGCACTGTAGGTATCTAACAATCTTTTATTAAGAAGATCTACAGTTTTATGCATCATTTCATCATCGTGGCTGGTTTCCAATTCTCCACCACCGCCACCGGTGATGTACCAATTGATCTTATTTTGAAGAACATCATTGTTATAAGTGTTAAATTCTATTCCCTGATAATAATGAACACAAGATGTAAAATAATTTAATTCTTCACCCTTTACATCTGGAAACAACAACTCATCAAAGAAAGTGTTATCACTTATAGCTCTGTAAAATTCTGTTGAGTTCTTTATTTTCTCGTCATATTCTACACCGAGCATAAGTTTAAGATTGTATTGAATTCCACTTCCATCAATATCGTTAACACTATTTATTGGTGAATGATGTAAAAAAGGAACAATCATCTTGTTATTCTCATCTGCATAATTTTTAAGAGCTTTATAAAATTCATACTGTCCATTCAGATCACTTTTAGAGAACAAGTTTAAATCATGTTGATCTTGTTTTTTGGGAAACAATCCCTCTTTTAATTTTGTAAAAGTATTGTAATGCCAACCACGCGACATTGAATCCATAATAAAATATATCTGATCCTGGATTTCAAATGCATAACATGTCATGTTATCTGAACTGATTGCCGGGAGTACATTGTAATTCAATTTGTTAAAGATCGGATACAGGTCACTTATTACTTTTGATTTTTTATTTTCGTCTAAAAAATTTCCAATTATAGAAACTTGAGGATTTGTGTTCTTGAGTTCTTCTATAAAATCCTGAAAAATTCGTAAGTGATATAAATTATCTTCAAGAAGAACATAGTGTTTATTCATTACATCACTTTCATCTGCTCCAATTTTGTTGCATATTTTGGTAAATGTATCTATTGGAAATTCGGAGGGGATAGAATAGATGATATTGGGGTCTGACATGAATTCTTCCCAATTAAAGAAATCATTAAAATTCTGAAGACCCTTATTCACACTTGCTAAGTTTTTATATTTAGTTTCTGGCTTAAACTTAAATTTCATGATCTCATGATTTCCCAGAACTGGGAAAATAGGTTTTTGACGTGCCAACAATTTGATATAAGGATAGTTATTCTCATAATAATCTTTATTGGAAAAAGCTTTTTTCAGATTATCCCATTGATACTTTGCTACCCCGTCATATACTATGTCTCCCATGTGCATTATGAATTTTATTTTATCATAAACATATTCATCATTATCTTTTGCATAAATTATCTGTTTCGCCACAAAATTAAATCCATTCAAATCATCTGAACGAACCATATTTCTAGTATCACCTATCACTACGAAATAGTAATCTTCCGTTTCTGTAGAATCAAACTCTGCGAACATTTCCTGAATATTATTGAAGTTGCTGTTTTCTACATCCTTACTTTTGTTAAAATCAAATTCAGCTAATCCTGCTGGTTTAAAATAAGAACATCCAGAAAGTATCAGTATTATTAAGAAAAATAGATAGAAATAGTTTTTCATTTTCTTCTCCTTTCCAATATTATTATTTATTGTTCTTCCTCAGTAACTTCCTCTTTCAGCAATATCAGAAATTCACCTTCAAGCAGGTCTTCATCTTTCCATGTGAATTTATCTTCACACATAAGCGGAGTAATTACTGCTACCTTAAGCATTGGTTCTAATACCTGGATTTTCTGGGCTGTCCCCAAGTGTTTCCTGCTATGAAAATCCCCATTAAAATGAATAACTTTACGGCGAGGTGGAATACGATGATATTTTAAAATAGATTCTGCCATTGTATCATCTTTAATACACTGAGCAGCATAGATCAAATCTAAATTCATCATCATACCTTTTGGCATTCTACTACTGTGAGCCATGTTGTTCTTCATTGTCCGAATGAATATTTCTTTATATTCATCTTCAAATACGATGTGTTTTTTGGTTACAAATTTCTTCTCTTCCACAGAAAGTGAATCAAGTGCATTCAAACCCTGTTTACTGATCATATTTGCATATCGACGAGGGATATTAGCAGCGACAACAGTTAGTTCATTCTCTTTGGCAAATTCAATCAATGGTTTGTAATCTGTTTCGTAATTCGGCCATGGACGTGAGTTTTTCAGGAATTCCTCTTCCGAAATTTTATCATTCAAATATCCGTCTAAAACCGTTTGTACATCGCGTTCAAACATTTCCAAAGAAATGATCAGGTTTTTATTATTGGAATGAAACATCTTCAGTAATTCAAATTCCAGCGAATGTAAGATTTCATTTCCATGAAATTCTCCGAAAAAGATCACATTATAATCACCTAATTTTTCTGTCATTTCTTTTAGCTCGATCTCTTTGTTAGTTTTAGTATTTATGATCTTATATTCCTGACAAAAAGCAGGTAAGATCAAAATAATCAATGTAGCTATTATAAAAATTCTTTTCATATTATTCCTCATCCTTTTTAATTTACTGTCACACTGAGTAATCCCGATTTATCGGGATGTATCAAAGTGTTTTTGTTACATCTATCCTTCGATACAATTCAGCTAAAGCAGAATTACTCAGAATGACATTTTTTATTATTCTTCTACAAATAATGTTACACTACCTAAATATCATTTGATGATATCTATCTAATTTAGTTTTAATTTCATTAATATTGATATGCCTTGCAGTACGAATTAGTTCGCTACCTTCTGAATAAACCAAAAATGTGGGAACAGAGAAAGCCATGAAGAATCCGGCAGCTTCCTTGTGGTTATCCAATTCAATAAGATGAAAAGTAAAACCTTGATAACTCTTTGCTAATTCTCTTAATTTAGGCTGCAGAACTTTGCAAACATTACAATTTTTAGTCGTGATATAAATAAAGGAGAATTTCTCCTGTTTTAATTTTTCAAAATCCATCTTCATTCACATTCCTTTAGAATATCGAATCTTTCAAAATTGATGCTTCCAAGCGATGCACAGAGCCTTTTCCTTCAAAGAAACAATGACCCCGGATCATATGAATATTGAGTGGTGTCCAGCTTATTCCTAGACCGTTTACCAGATTCTTTAAAGTAACGATCCCTTTTCTGTACACACCAGGATGCCCAAAAGGGCAGATCAACTTTCCCCTGAAAGATTGGTAATTTACTTCATACTTTTCATCAATGACAATAGAACCATCATAGCTTTCAAAAGCGGAATCTGTAAAATATTGCAGTCTATCTGCGATCATTTTAGTTGTTAATTTTAATCTATCAAGTTCTATCCGATCTGCTGAAATGATATCGCTGAATTGACGCTTATCTTTACCCAGAAAACCTTCGATACTCATTTGTCCAGGTAACAGATTTTTGTGTATCTTTTTATCTTTTGGTGTTTCTTTCATTATATCCCTCTCTTTTTTAAGCAAAGCTGTCATAATAGATCTTTTCTTCGGGAATTCCACGTTTGATCAGATCTTTCACAACAGCCGCAATCATGCCTGGGCTGCCGCAAAGATAAGCTTCCGTATTCTTGGGATCTTTGATGAATTCATCAAAAAACGGTAACACATAACCACAACGACCATCCCATTCACATGCTTCGGTAGGTTGGGAAAGAACTGGATAATACTTAAAATCATACATCTCTTTTTCCAGCTTTTCAAACATTTCAGTGTGATATAATTCCTTTCTCCGCTGTGCTCCAAAGAAATAACTCATCCTACGCGTACTATTTCGTTTCATCAGGAATTCCAACATAGATTTGATTGGTGCTTTACCGCTTCCACCAGCTACGAATAGCATATCCGCTTTTGTTTCGCGAATATAAAAATCACCAAATGGTCCGGTTAAATTAACTTCATCTCCCACTTTTAAATATTCATGCACCCAGGTAGTACAAATTCCTTCCGGTACTTTACGGATGATAAGTTCAATGAAATTTGTATGATCCGGACAACTGGAAATTGAATATGCTCGTGAAATCGATTGTCGTACTTTAGCATAACGAGGTGAAGCAAGCTGCATATATTGCCCGGCTTTAAAATTGATTTCAATTGGCTCTATAAGTTTAAAGGTAATCTCTTTGATATCATGGGTCATATCTTTGATCTTAGTTACTTTTGCTTTAAATTTTCTAATATTGAAAATATTTTCAGGTATTTGTATTTCGATATCCTCTTTCACTTTTACCTGGCAGGAAAGACGAATATTATTATCTATTTCGTCAGAAGAGAGGAAAGGTTTTTCAGTAGGTAAAAGTGGTCCTCCGCCGGATGTTATCTTGCATTTACAAAAGCCGCAACTTCCTCTTCCGCCGCAGGCAGACGGCAGAAATATTTTCTGTTCGTTCAAGGTTGAAAGTAGTGAATTTCCACCTTTCACGACAATTTCTTTTTTATTGTTAATATTGATCTTGCATTCACCGTAATTTGCAAAAAAGAAATCCGCAATTACCAACATCAAAGCCAAAAAACCGGAAATTCCGGCTACTATGAGAACTGTATTCAATATTGTAAGTATCATATCAGGACTGATTTGGGGGTATTGATTTTTGAGCTTGTAAAAACCCCTCT
>JAYEKK010000023.1:0-20430 GCA_034660955.1 Candidatus Cloacimonadota bacterium
TATTTTCTTCTCAAAACGTATCATCCCCATCTTTGTAAGAAATTGTTCTGTTTCATCTTTTGTCATTTTGTTGAATAATTTACATGTTTTGTCTTTTTCTGAATAAGGTTCTCCTGAATAATGTTTGATCAGTTTTTTAATGTCATCGTTCAATTGCTCTTTAATCTCAAGGATCTCAATTTTACTGCCATCTTCACTTATAGTGTAAGGGTATTTCCCATTGTCTTCAAAAACGATGTGCAATAAAACATTATTGAATTCAGGGTTTTCGTTATGAGAGTGGTATTTCCAATGATACGAAGTTAGATCTATCTCCACATCACCTTTTTGAATTTTCCCATTTAACTCAAGAATTGCATCTTTAAAATCTGCTCCCGAATCTGTATTCCAGCGTCCGGGAAATTTAATAACTATCTTTTTTCCAGAAATTGTGGTTAGATTCTCTTTTAGATGTTGAGCATCCCAAATATGATACAAGAACTCTTCAGAAAATTGCATAATAACTCCTTTTATTCAACACAGATTTTATATGGTACTTTTTAATTTAATATAATCTCAAATATTTATAATTCTATCAGCTTTCTCACTTCTTCAGCTATTGTTAAACAACATGTTAATCCTGGTGATTCTATTCCTATACAATTTATAAAGTTAGGGAAACCTTTCTCAGATTCTTCTTTAATATAGAAATCTCTAAATTTTCCACCCTCTTCTTGTAGTTTGGCACGGATTCCACAGTCATCGAGATGAATGTTTTCTTCATCGATTTTCAGGTAGTTGTTTATCGCTTTTAGGAATTCAGTTTTATATGTTTCGTTCATTTCGTAATTAAGTTTATTAACATAATAGGCGTTAGGTCCAAATCGAACATCACCTTGTAAATTAATTGTCAGGTGAATTCCTAAAAAGATTCCATTGGGATCAGGAACCGGATAAATTAAATGATTTATATTTTTGATCTTAGAAGATTTATAATATTCACCTTTACACCAGTGTATTTGCAGGTTTTCATGTTTTATATTGATCCCGATCAGCTCGGCTATTTTATCAGAATGTAATCCGGCACAATTGATAATTGTATTTGCTTCGAACACTTCACCATTTACAAAATTGACAAGATATCCTTCAGTTGAAGCAGACATAGATATGACTTCCATTTCATAAACGATAAAAGCACCATTGTTTTCAGCTTCACTCTCCAGCTTTTGCATAAGTTTGTGTGAATCTATAATTCCCGTTGATGGCACTTTTAATGCATGTTTAGCTATTATTTGCGGTTCTATGCTTTTACACTCAATTTCATTAATGATCTGTAAATTTGGAACATCATTTTTCTCACCGTTGAGCTTTAGTTCCTCCAAAATGGATAATTCCTTTTTGTTATTTGCTACAATAAGCTTTCCACATTTTTTAAAAGGGATATCATTTTCTTTGCTAAATTGGTAAAGTGCTTGAACTCCACTAACACACAATTTTGCTTTTAATGAATCTTCCGGGTAATAAATTCCTGAATGTAGAACCTCGCTGTTCCTGCTGCTGGTATGCCTTCCAAATGTTTCTTCTGCTTCCACCAAAACTACATCTTCAAAATCTTTACTAAGCTCTCTGGCAACAGCCAATCCGATTATACCTGCTCCAATAATGAGAATATTAACTTGTTCCATGAATTTTTCCTTTTTGGAAATTAGACTATTTTAATATTGTCAATTAACCTAGTATTTTCTACAATAACTGCAAGTGCAATTCTGCTTCCACTTACAAGTTTAGGAATATGCTCCAATGTTTCAGGGTCAAATACTTCGACATAATCGATAATACCTTCATTTTCTTCTATCAAATCGGTCATTTGTGAGATTATCTTATTGGAAGAGATGATTCCCCTATTAAATAGTTTTTGAGCCAGAAGAAGCGATTTATTCAGGCATAATGCTTTCTTTCTTCCAGCAGATGATAAATACTTATTGCGGGAGCTTAAGGCAAGACCATCTTTCTCTCTTATAATAGGACATCCAACTATCCTTGTTTGGAAGTTCAAATCTTTAGCCATCTGTTTTAATATAACCAATTGTTGGAAGTCTTTCTCCCCCAAAAACATAAGATCAGGATCAATAATATTCATCAATTTTGCTACTATTGTTATAACTCCACGGAAATGTGTAGGACGAGTTCTCCCGCATAAAACTTGTGTAATTTTATCAACAATTAGCCAGGTTTTATAACCATCAGGATACATTTGTTCATCTGTTGGGAAAAAAATGTAATCAACAGTTAAGCTTGTAAGAAGCTCAATATCGCGTTCAATATTTCTTGGATAACTACTGAGATCTTCATTCGCACTAAATTGAGTTGGATTTACATATATACTTACGATTACAATGTCAGTTTTTCTCTTTGCTTCACTTATAAGGCTAAGATGTCCATCATGCAGAAATCCCATGGTTGGAACAAAACCGATCTTTCCCTTTAATTGTCTACAGGTAGTAGACATCTCTTCAATGGAATTGATAAGTTTTGGCTTCATTATATTAGATGGTATTTTTTGTTTTCGTCATCATCTATAATCAGAATTTTTTGAGAGTAGTTTTTTAACTCTTCTTCATCCAATAAACCATAACTTGCAATTATAACTTTATCGTTGATACTAACTAAACGTGCTGCAGCACCATTTATACCGATTATTCCGGAACCAGCTTCACCTTCCAAAACGTATGTTGCAAATCTGTTTCCATTACTGATATTATAAATATCAACTTTCTCACTCGGTAATATTCCTGTTTTATCCAAAAATATTTTATCAATTGTAATACTGCCGACATAATTTAGATCACGCATTGTAATATTAGCACGATGTATCTTTGATAAAAGCATTGTTCGCTGCATTTATCCTCCAATTATTCTACAAAATTTTATTCAAATATTTTATGATAAACTTTTTTGTAAACTAATTTTCAGTTTCATCAATGTCTTCTTTCCAATTTAAAGCTGTTAACTTACCTTTCTCTTCATTTACAGTTTGCAAAACGATAGCTCCGGCAATGAAGAACAGACCAACTGAAAGGATTGCCCATTTCTGATCTCCAGTTATTCGGGAAACTTCTCCATAAACAAGCGGTCCAAGAATTGAAGCGATACGTCCTGTTACAGAATAGAAACCGAAAAATTCTGTCATTTTATCATCAGGAGTAAGAAGTATCAGCATTGCTCTACTACTGGATTGGCTTGACCCGATTGCAATTCCAGCCAGCATCCCAATTAGATAAAATTCATTTACACTTTTGCACATAAAAGTCCAGATTATAACTGCAATCCAAATTACAAGTGTTATACTAATTGTTTTTTTAGCTCCAATTTTATCGAAAATATAACCGAAGAAAAAAGCTCCGATCATGGAAGTAACATTAGCAATTACAAAATATGTGATCAATTGCTTTGTATCCATTCCAAATTTAGTTGCACCGTAAATCGCCCCGAAACTGATTACGATTATAATTCCATCATTATAAATAAGATAACTAATGATAAATTTAATAAGTTCTCTAAAATCTTTAATATTTTCAGTTGATTGCTTTATGCGCTTAAATGCAGTTCTAAAGTAATTTGTTCTTTTAGATGGCTTTTTAATCTCTTTCAGAAGAATAAAAGTTGGAATTGCAAATATCCCAAAAAAAGCTGCTACGGTTGGAAATACAAGGCGTATCCAATTATTGTGAACAAGAGGCAACATGAGCAACAGTGCAACAAGTCCTCCAATGTAGCCTACAGCCCATCCCCAACCTGAAACTTTACCGATTTCTTCACGCGGAGCTACATCAGGCAGAAGGGCATTATAAAACACATTTCCACTATTGAATGCAAAATTCGCAATAATGAAGAAAAGCATTCCCTTAAAAATATCACCAGCTTGAACAAAAAACAATAGGGCTGTAAAAATAACTGTTAAATAACAATTATAGAATAGGAACTTCTTCTTTGCTCTTGAGAAATCTGCAACAGCACCAAATATTGGTGCAGTTGCTGCAACCATCAACATAGAAATACTTATGGCTCTTCCCCACAAAGCTGTCCCAAGTTCACCCTGATCTACAACAACATTTTTAAAATAGACACTATAGATCACAGTTACAATAATAGTTGTAAATGACGAATTTGCAAAATCGTACATCATCCAACCGAAAATGCTTTTATTAAGCTTCACTTACTTTTCCTAATTCATGTTTTAAATCAATTTCAGGTAAACCAAACGATCTATAATTTGTAATATTTGGAGTTGCAATAAATATCTGATGTTTTCCTTTAAGCATTCCTATTATCCTCTCAGCCCTCATTTTATCAAGATCTGCAAGGACATCATCGAACATTAAAATGGGCGTATCGTCATCTTTTTCTTTGATTAGTTCAGTTTGAACCAGTCGCATTGCTATCGCAATAGATCTTTTCTGCCCTTGAGAACTGAAATTCCTGGCTAAATGTGAATCTATTAATATATCAATATCATCAAGATGCGGTCCAGAAAGGCTTCTCTCCTGATGCTTTTCCTGCTCCTCTATCCGTAATAAATGAGCTATTAAATTATCGTAAATATCTTCATCATCATTTGGGAAAGAATATTTATAGTTCGCATTTAATTTTTCTCTGGCTCCACTTATCTCTTTATAGTATTTTTCTAATAATGGAGTAAAATTTGCCAGATATTTTAATCTGAGTTCAATAATATTTGTACCTACTTGAGCAAATTGTTCATCCCATGCTCTTTTTTCCTTAGCTGAATAATCTGTTTTGAATAATGCGTTACGTTGTTTTAATATTCTTTTATAGTTCCTTAAAGATTCGATATATTCAAATGAGTATTGCGAGATTGCCTGATCGATAAAACTTCTTCTGAAAACAGGTGAACCGGCAATTATCTCAATATCATTGGGAGAGAAATAGACAACTTTTAAGTGTTTGTAAAGTTCACTGATTCGTGCGATATTCACATTATTGATCTTAATTACTTTTTTTAATCTATCTGATGCTGCTTCAAAAGAATGCAATTTATTCTGTATTGCGAATTCTGCTTCAATACGAAAAAATGCTTTTGAAAAATTTATCAACTCCAAATCTCTACTGGTCTGAAATGATTTTCCAAAAGCAAAATATGATATTGACTCCAGAAGATTTGTTTTACCAATTCCATTTTCACCAAGAATCAGTGCTCCTTCTGGATCGAATTTTAATTTAAAGTTCGAATAATTACGAAAATTCTTTATTTTGAGTGAAGATATCAGCAACCTAAACTAACCGAAGTGGCATCAATAAGAATCTTGCATCGAAGTCTTCTTTTGTTTCAGTATTAAAGAAAAGAGCAGGTTCATTAGATTTTCCCATTCTAATCTCTATTTCATCTGATTCTACAACTGCAAGTATTGCAATAAGATATCTATAATTAAAGGCAATCGTTAAAGGCTCACCGGAATACTTGATGTCTTCAATTTTCTCATTGGCCTCTCCTTCCTCTCGTTTAACACTACTAATAGTTAGAGTTTTATCTGCAATATCAATTTTGACCTTAAAAGTCTCTTCAGATGCAAGAAGCGATACTCTCTTCACAGCTTCGCGTAACTTCTTCTTATTAATAACAAGAACATTATTATTATTTGTAGGGATTGCCTTAGTATAATCAGGAAATCTTCCTTCAATAATATGTGTAAAGATCGTGTAGTTTCCATAAGCGAACATAACACGATTAGATTCAATAAGTACAGCAATTTCAGGTAGATCATCAGTAATAACTTTATCGAGGAAAAGAAACCCTTTTGTGGGGATAATTTGCTCAACAGGTTGAGGAAGATCTATTTGTTTATTGAGTTTGAATTCAGCAATCTTTTTACCATCTGTAGCTACCATCAATTGAGAATCTGCAGACATCTTCCAGAAAATCCCTGAAAAAATAGGACGATTTATTTCTGAGGATACAGCAAATTGTGTATTATCTATCATCTTTTTAAACATTTTTGCATCTAGAGTAATTACATTTGTCAAATCCTTTTGTGGTACAAGAGGGAACTGACTACTCTCAGCACATAGCAAATTAAATTTAGATCTTTCACAATTTATCTTTAATCTGTCTTCCTTTAATATGAAATGAATCATAGATTCAGGTAACGAATTAATGATCTCATTGAGATTTTTTGCAGAGACTGCAGTTTTACCACCTTCAGCAATATTGGCTTCAAATTCAACAACTACTGTTATCTCAAGATCTGTAGCAGTAAATTTAATAACATTATTCTGTTCATCTGCTTCTATCAAGTAATTTGTTAGTATTGGCATTGTATTTTTACTTGGTACAATATTATAAAGAAATTGAATCTGAGCTTGTAAATCTAGTTTTTCAATAGAAAATTTCATATTATCCTCTTTGCATTTTTATATTTGTTATCTCAATAAAAAATAGATAAAATAAAAGCAAGAGTTTTTTTTACTCTTGCTTTTATTTGCTAAACACTTTCCTACTTTACAGCGTCTTTAAGTTTTTTACCAGCTTTGAAAACTGGAACATCACGTGCGGGTATTTGAATTTTTTCTTTTGTTTGAGGATTAACACCTGTACGAGCGTTTCTGTGGTTTACCTTAAAAGTACCAAAACCTACTAATGATACTTTATCACCTTTTTCTAATGCAAGAGTAATGCCATCAATCATAGCATTTAATGCAAGTCCTGCAGCTTTTTTTGTTACACCAGCTTCTTCCGCAATCTTAACAATTAATTCTTGTCTGTTCATTCAAATCCTCCTTATTTTATTGGGTTAACAAACATGCATTTAGTTTTTCCTTTTTCAAAAATTCTTGTCAATAAAAAAAACTATAGATAGCCATTTTTAAAGGGTTTTTATGCATTTTTGCAATTATTTCACATTATTTATGTTTAAATAAATACCTTTAAAACATTGATCTATATGCCGTTAAGATATTTATCACACTATGGTCATATAAATAAATTTTTTTTCAACATTTTCTTTTAACGCATATCATTCATTAGTAAGCACTTCTGAAAAAGCGACTTTATTTTATGCTTAACAGTTCATGAATTCGAATTACAATTTTCTTTCCTTTCACTGTTGCGTCATCAATATATTTTGCTTCTACTTTATCAATTACTTGTTTATATGTACTATCGCTTATGATGATATTGTTTTTAGTTTCATAATCTCTTGTAAGTGCTTCTATTCTTGCACCAGCGTTCATATTATCACCGATTGCAGTATAATCAAATATCTGCTCAGATCCCAGATTCCCAACAGTAACTACACCTGTATTGATTCCAATTCCAATCTCAAATGGATCTCTATTCTCTGATTCCCATTTTTCATGTAGTTCGGTCATCCTATGTCTCATTTCCATTGCAGTTTTACAGGCATAAAATGCATGATCTTCTAAATCGACCGGTGCACCAAACATCGCTACGATCTCATCTCCAACAAATTTATCTAAGGTTCCTTTGTTTTCGGTTATAATGTTTACCATTTCAGTTAAATACTCTCGAAGAATATCAACTGTTTCTTTTGGAGTGTGACTTTCTGTATAGGGAGTAAAAGATACAATGTCAGAATAAAGTACTGTTACCTCTTTTTGAATCCCGCCATATTCAAGCTTTTTAGGATCTTTGATAAGTTCATCAACAAGTTCGGGAGCTATATATTGTCCAAAAGCCTGCTTAATAAATTTTCTTTCCTTTACTGTTTGAATATATTGTAGAACCAAACCTACTATATATATAATGATAATAAGTATTGGTATTTCTAATATAGGTATTAATGTTTGTTTAGTGCTGAACAAGAAATAAGAGAACCATATAAAGCCGCTAATAAAGGCAATATTGATGAAAACTGAAATCGTAGGTTTAATTAATGAATTAAATATAAAGAGTAATATGGTAACAATAAAAATAAATAAAAGATATGGAATAATTGGAAATCTTTTTAGATAGTCGTTTCTTAATACTGTTTCGATAAAGTTTGCGTGAATCTCTACTCCAGGCATTAATTGGTTATTTTCAGAGAAAAATGGAGTATGGTGAGTATCGTGGAACTCTACAGAGGTAAGACCAATAAGGACGATCTTGTCTTTAAAGTTTTCTGCAAGTTGGTAATATTGATCAAGATCGGTTTCTAATTCCTTTTCAAAGTTAGTTATAAAGGTAGAATCATCTATTACATCTGCAAAATCATATGTGCTAAACGTTCTTGCAGGACCGTAATAATTTATAAGAGCACTTTTGGAAGTAACTTTTGGAATGTAGTTACTTCCAATTTTAAAGAATTTTGAATAATTTACAATATCTTCCGAAAGCAGGTCAAGTTTATAGTGATGTGCCATGGCAATAGCACCGATAGAAAGTTTGATCTCTTTAGCTCTCTTCTGGAATATTTCATAACGCCTTACAAATCCATCTGGATCAGCAGAGATATTTACTGTTCCCCATTTTGTACCTGATTGAGTCAATATTGAAATTGGAGAGAGCAGTTGCTCTCTTATTGAGTTGTTATATTGAGTTCGAATTAATTTTCCTGAAAGAATTATATTATCGTATTTAGCAATGGTTGCAGCTAATTTTGAATCAGAATCAATATTTGTCCTTTCGGTAAATTCAATATCAAAGATTATCTGTCTTGCTCCTGCCATTTCCAGGTTCTCAATAAGTTTTGCATGATATTCCCTAGGAAATGGCCATCGTTCATTTAGAGTGTTAAATGTATCATCTCCAATCTCAACAATTACAATATCTCCGGATATTTCTTGTCCTCCTCTCAACATGAAGAAAACATCACTTGCTTTGTGTTCGAGGTTATGCCAAAAATTCGTTATGAATAGAATACGAAAAATAACAAATATAATGAAGGATACGATTATATATTTTATTATTTTCATATTTAAAACTTCTGTGAAATCTTCATTTTGAAGTTCAATCTTGAATAATCAGAATCCGATGCATCTGAATTTTGATACAGTTTCAACCCTGCACCAGCAGTGATAAAGGAGTTTGTTGTAATTTCGTAACTGGAACCAATATTGAACATCTGTGCAGTCTGAGAATCTATGTCTCCCGAGAAAAGATTGTAACGGAAATCTAGATAAGGTTTTAACTGGCCATCTATCAAATCTACTTCACCTCTTAAGAAAATAGAATTATAATTAGAAGCTTCTTTCATCGTAAACGTAGTATCTGATTCAACTATTTGATAAGAATTATCATTCAATGTAAAAGTAAATGATAATAATGTTGTAAGCGGCAATTGTTCAAATTCAGTTTTTGCACTTAATGTAATGTTATTTCTCTTATATTCAAATGAATTATTTGCGTTGTCTTTATTCAATGAATTAGAAAAATTAAGCGAGAGTCGTGTTGGAGCATTACTGATCTGCTTTACAAGATATCCAGTTCCAAAACTAATTGATGTCGAACGAATATCTATTGCAGTATTTTCAAAATCAGTTGAATCTGGAACAAATCCATCTTCAGAACCACTTGTATTAAAATTTATGTTAAAATACATTTCATCATTCGGCTTATACATTGCCTGCGTAAAGATCGCAGTTGAAGTTGATGTATTATCTTTTGTGTCATCAACATTATCAGAAGCAAGATTAAACCCAAAGTTCAAAGCTAATCTGTTATTCATTAACATCAAGTTATCATTAAATGAGATGATCATTGCATCTTTTTGCAGATAGTTTGTAGAAAGTGAATTGAAACTTGAACCTATATTGGTGAATGAAATATTAAGTAGATTCCTATAGAGAAATAAACGCAAATACGATTTTAAAGCAATACTTGCCATTCCCGGTTTAAATGGAATCATAGATTCATTAATTACAAAGATATTTTCAAAATCTTGCGGGTCAAAAGGCAAATCATAGTCTAATGAATCATCAGAGCAAATCGCACCATCAATTATATTATCATTGTAAAGACTCATTGCTGCTTCGGTTCCTATAACCAACCGCTGATTCATCAATGAAAGACGGAAGTCAGTTCCAAATACAAGATTATCTTTAGGGGCTACAACCAATAAGCTGTCATCTAAGTTTCGATAATATTGCTCATCTAATGAACCTATATCATCTTTATTTTTTGCAAAGCCAAATCCCATTATAAAACTTTGGGGATTTCCGAGTTCCAACCGGACAGAACTATTTTTTTGCTTAAATGTACCAGAGTGAATTAAAGTATCTTGAACCACCTTACCATCTACACTTCGTTTTAGATTCCCGCGAGTATACATTAAACGGAACGATTTAAAATCCAGTTTAGTATGAATTCCCTGAACATTCTTACAGCTTAACAGGAAACTGTTCATTCTAGGGGCATGATCTCCAATTGTTAAATCAAAATGAGGAACATGAAATGCTAAACTATATTTATTAACAGCTTGAGTTGAGCTTGTCTCTAAAGAAGAAAGATATAGTTTAGATTTAAATCTGAGCCACTTATGAGAACCCTTAAAATTTATTAAGAAATTCGCAGATTTATCTAAATCATCAAGTGTATCATGAGAAGTATTCATGTAGCGCATAGAAAGAAGTGCTCTTCCTGAAAGATCAAGTGGCAAATCAAATCCTCTCTCTGTAATACTCGTGATCCAATGCTCCGATTCAATTGTACTTCCATTTAGTAATTTAGCTTTTACATAATAAGAATGATCACCCGGTTTTACATTTGAAACTTGATAAGTAAGTGCATTTGTGAATATTCTAGATTCAGATGTTACATCTTTCCCATCAAAAAATACTTGTATCGAATTATGTTCAATTTCATCGGAGATCGCAAAAATAGAAATGGCAATAAGGAAATTATCAGTTACATCAGAAAAGGCAGCATCAGGTGATAAAAGAACAAAACCATCATTCTCAATCTGAGGAGTATAAACAGTTATCCTTAATGGGTTCATCTCAGGTTGGATTGACGGATAAGTGATAATATTTCCAGCTTTAGTTTTTACTTCGAAGTAATACTCGGCAGTTAAAGAATAACCAGTAAATTCACTCATAACTGATGAGTAATAAGGATTTGATTCTGAACCAGCTTCCATTTCTTTCTCAGAGTATGCAGTTTCAGCTATTTGTCTGAAAAAGATAGTTACTTTCTCTACATCAGAGAAACCTTCCCTGATTTCAAGATCCAGTATTATTCTTTGCCCATTTGTTAAATTTAATGGCTGTTCATGATTAAATGTAATCTTAGAAAAAAGAGGTACTAGAATGAACAGCAAAAATATGAAGATGAATACTTTTTTCATTATTACCCCTTATTCTAATTCAATCTCTATCGATCTCTTTTCACCAGCATCGTTTTTCAAATTGATATTAAGGATTTCTGTTAATGGAACATCGTAACCTTCCATTTCACCTTCTTCAATAACACTCAGTATTATCTCGTTCTCACCTGTAGAATGAGCTTTCTGTCCCGCACTAACATCAGCCTCTTTGTTGTCCTTCTTATTTTTCATGTTCACAACACCGTCTAAAGTGAAAAGATCTGTAAAGCCATTCTCATCAACCATTAGAACAAATTTGGTTCCTTTAACTGAAACAACTGTTGTAGGAGTGTCAACAATGAACTCTCCAGTGTTCTTAGTTACCTTTGCCCATAATTCACCAAGCTTTACAGTACTCCTTTTATTCAGTTTTCCGTTTGTCTTTTCTGTATTTATTGTTAGAATACTATTGGGGAAAAGCTTGATAACAGAACTACCATCGATGAATTTAACAACGGCAAAAGATTCTGCCTTACTTTCTAATACATCATTATTCTCTAATTCAGATCCGTCCTTAGCTTTGAGATTCTCTTCTTTGTGTGTAAGAATGACATCACCTTTAACCTTAAGAGCAATTCCAACCGATTCTTGAGCGATCAAAGAGATCGCAAAGATAAACATTAAGATTATGATAAGTATTTTCTTTTTCATTTTATTCTCCTATTCAACTGTAATTTTTATAGGTTCAATATTGCCGGATGATATCTCTTCAAGTATTTCCATTAGGTCTTCTGCAGATATTTCACTTCCTCTCCAAATGATATTGTCTATAGTATACCCTGCTTCGAGCAGACTAATAATCTCATCTACACCATCAATATCCAATTGATTTAAGAAATTAATGAGAATCTGTAAGCTTGACTCTTCTGAAGCAGAATCTGAAAGTCTGAATAAATACATCGTACTTTTATATTCACTCTCAGATGCAGCAATTGGACTCATCACTAATGCAGAAACCTGCCAGGCATAAGTTTGGTTCAGTACAAACTCGGGAGCGTTGGGTGGATAGGAAAAACTGGTTCCTCCAATATTCATCTCTACAAAATATGGTTCCAACATCTCGATCTCTTCAACAGTATCATATACACCATCTAATTCATAGATCCTTATTGTATATTCTTCTAAATTGGAAAACCAGATAAAATTAGGAAATGGTTCTGAAATATTGGTTACTCCCAAGCCAATCGGATTCCCAGGAGTTATGAGAGAAATGGATATAGGTGAGCGGATTACAATAATAGCAGTTACCTTATTAGAAAGCAGATAAGCATCTTCACCTTCTTGTCCTTCTTCATAAATACCAATTTCAAAGATGTAATTTCCATCAGGCATTCTTCCGGTATCAATTATCAGGTCTTCAATGCTATCCAGAAAATCACCAAAAGACTCAACAGTTGTAAAACCTACCGGAGCAGAATTAATAATTTCCTCGCTACTGAGATTTGTTGGAAATTGCCCCGGAGTATTTGGTGTTAATGTAATTTCTGCATACTCATCTTCCCAAATCATCTTACAGTATAATACAGCATTTGTTGTTGAAGTTCCATTAATTGTAAGATTGAATAAATTCGGCTGTAATTCCGGTTCATCTGGATTGAAATTTGCCGGATACAGTACATTGTAAGTTCTGTGCAATGGTGATACAGTCAAAGTGAAATCATATTGAGCAAAAAGACTTAAAGAAATTGATAAAATTAAAATGACTAAGATTTTTTTCATTTTTTCCTCCAAAATAAAATTTAACGATTTAGTGAGTTCGATAAACTGTAATAATGCTGTCTTTCTGAGAAAATCTTCGTAGAATTCTCTCACGAAGAATCTCATTATAAGCGGAGATCCTTCCAAAGAACAACGTGTAAGATTCGTCAGGATGACAAAACACTCTATTATGCAGAACCCTTTAAATTAACGATTTAGTGAAAGCTCTATGATCTTGTAAAGAAATTCCTTAAAGCTTATGCCTGCTTCTTTGGCAGCCATTGGAGTTAAACTTAATTTCGTCATCCCGGGCAGAGTATTAACTTCTAAAAAATAGAAATCTTTTCCATCATAACGGAAATCAACCCTTCCATAAATTTCGCACCCGAAAAGAGTAAAGACATCCATAGCTTGTTTCTGAATGATCGAGACTTCATCACTATTAAGCTTAGCAGGAACTTCGTAGATCGTTTTACCTTTGGTATATTTACTTTTATAATCATACCAACCATCATTTGGGATTATCTCAACAACCGGTAATGCTTTTTTCCCTAATATTGTAACGGTGAGTTCTCTTCCATCTATAAATTGCTCAATAATTGCCTTTTCACTGTATTTAAAAGCGTATTTTAATGATTCTTCTAATTCGCTTTCTTCATTGATGATGCTGATTCCAACTGATGAACCGGAATCATTTGGCTTTATTACAATTGGAAATCCAATAAAATGTATTATAGATTTAAAATCATATTCATAATCTTTATAAATGAGCCTACGTTTGGGAAGTTTAATTTTAATGTAATTTGCAATAATGCCCGAAATATATTTATCCATTGAAATTGCACTGGCACGATTGGCAGAACCTGTGAAAGGAATGTTTTCCAATGTAAGAAGTGATTGTATCATACCATCTTCGCCTTCGGTTCCATGCAAACCGTTAAAGACTATATCCGGTTTTAGCTCATTTATTTTTTTTATCATTTCAGAGTAAGAATCAAATTCTGCCGGGTCTATTAATATAACACTTTTTCCATTTTCATTAAGAGCTTTCTTGATTTCTTTAGAGGAAGTTCTCGATACATCAGCCTCTTCAGAATATCCACCCGATAAGATAATTATTTTATTTAATTTAATCATATACGTTTTATTCTTTTCTAAAAGAATTATGTCAAGAATATTAAGATTTTAGTTTTTGATAGATTTCAAATCATTTAAAAAATTCGGATAGGATTTAGCAATGGCTGAAGCGTTTGTTACGATAAGTTGAGGGAATATCATCTTCAAGATATGAAATGCCATCACTAATCGATGATCATTATAAGAATCGAGTGTTTCATTTCCAGGAATTCTACTTAATGGATTAATAGTTAACATCCTATTATTATAAGATATCTTTGCACCAATTCTCGATAATTCCACAACTAATGCATCAATTCTATTTGATTCTTTATATTTTAAATGTTCAATGTTAATAATAGTTGTTTTAGAATCTGCAAACAGTGCGAGTACAGCAAGAGTTGGAACCTGATCAGGCATATTGATCATATCAATAGTAATACCTATCAATTCTCCCCGGCTAACACCAATTTTATCTTCACCTATTACTATTTTTGCACCCATTTTTTCTAATATGGATAGAAATTCATAATCCGCTTGCAAAGAAGTTTTAGATATTGTATTTGTGGAAATTACAGACCTGCTTAATGCTCCTAAAGCCCAGAAATAACTAGCTGAAGAAAAATCCGGTTCTATTAAATATTCTCTGAGATCATTATATTCCTGACCTGCTTCAATAAATATCCTGCTGCCGTCAAAATCTACAATAACGCCAAAATCCTGCATGATCTTAATTGTCATATCAATATAAGTTCGAGAAACAATATTACCTTCTAAAAAAAGTTCCAGATCATTTTTATAAGATGGGGCTATTAATAACAAGGAACTAATGAACTGACTCGAAATATCAGCTGAAATATCTATGATACCGCCTTTTAAGAGTGATCCCTTTACTCTTAATGAATCATCTTCCATCTGAATTGAAGCATTTATTAGATTGAGAATATGCGTTAATGGCTCTATTGGTCTTCGTTTTAATTGATTTGAAACATTAATATTGTATTTTGATTTATAGATTGCTGCTACTCTGGCAGTAAGAAACCTATACGCAGTACCGGAGTCATTTATGAAAAGCTTACCTTTGGTATTTAGTTTTCTGGGAGGTGTAACGATCCACGCATCTCCAGATCTATCTATCTTCAATCCCAATTTACAAAGATTATCTGCCATTGTTGCAATATCAGCACAGCTTGCAGGATTTATTAATTTTATCGAGTTCTTTAAATATGATGCAATAATAAGAACCCGATTCAAAATTGATTTCGAACCTTCTAATGTGATATGCCCTGAGATATCCAAATAATTTCTCATTTATTCTCCATATACTAAACAAAATTTAAGGGTTTTGCATAATACCTGAAAGTCATTGCGAGGATTCTTACGGAAAAACTCTTTCGAGGCAATCTAAGTTTGCAAACAATTAATATAAAAGAGATTGCTTCCGTTTACGCTAAAGCTACACCGAGACAAGTCGTTTGTAACAGCAAGAAGAAATCAGCCAGAGGCTGATAAAACTCGCAAAGACATCAACTTTCACTTACACCATAATATAAAGTAAATTTCTAGCATTATTAATTTTACGTCAATAAACTATTTTTTGTAAGAACTTTTATGAATTGAATATGTAAGTAAAAAAATAATCTCCAACACATATGTTCCCAAGATAATCCGTCAAATGCGGAGTAAACACTTGGGGACAAGAAGATGATAACTCTAAATCAACTTAAAACAAAAGTAACCTATTTTTATTTTGACAACAAACATATATATTCATTTATTCACCTATTATCTAAAAATGAGGTTTAATAATGTCTGATATTATAAATATTAAAAGCATGAAAAAAGAATACAGAATGGGTAAAATAACTGTTCCTGCTTTAAATGGTGTCGATATTTCCATAAATGCAGGCGAATTTGTGGCGATCATTGGTCCTTCCGGTTCAGGGAAATCTACTTTAATGCATATTATTGGTTGTTTAGACAAACCTACTGATGGTAGGTATTCACTTAATACCGAGCTCGTGAGCGAAATGAAAAAAGGGAAACTTGCTCAAATTAGAAATAAGCAAATTGGTTTTGTGTTCCAGACATTTAATCTTCTTCCTCATTTGAATATTCTTAAGAACGTGGAATTACCCTTAATGTATGCCGGCTTCAGTAAGAAAAAGAGAACTAGTACTGCAAAGAAAGTATTAAAAGAAGTAGGACTTGGTGACCGGTTGAAACATAAACCTTCAGAACTTTCCGGTGGACAAAGACAGAGAGTTGCAATTGCCAGAGCCATTGTGAATAATCCAACTATTATTTTAGCTGATGAGCCTACCGGAAATCTAGATACGGCTTCAGGTGGAGACATACTTTCCATATTCTCAGATCTAAATGATAAAGGACATACAATTATTATAGTAACACACGATCCAGCAGTTGCAAAACGAGCTAATAGAGTAATTAATATTGTTGATGGACTGATTCAAGATGGCGATATCTCTTAAAGAAAACATCACTGTTGGATTCTCTGATTTCTGGTCTCGAAAGGTTAGAAGCATTATTACTGTAATGGGAATCGTTTTGGGAACAATGTCTATTATTGTGGTGCTGTCTCTGGTAAAAGGCATTAATAATCAGACAATGAAATGGATGATGGAACGCGGTGGATTGAGCAAGATAACCGTTAGCAGAAATTGGCAGTATGACAATCCTGGTCATGTTAAGAATTACTTTACATGGAAGGAACTTAAATTAATCCATTCACTTATTCCGGAAGCAAAATATTTCAATCCTCAACAACGTCGATGGGAACGCCATTCCTATGAAGATAAAGATTTTAGAACTTCTTCTCGTGGAGTTCTTCCCGATTTTTCTAAGATCGAAGAATGGGATGTGCAGGAAGGCAGATTTATCAGTTCATTTGATATTGAACAATCTAACGATGTTATTGTGATTGGAACTAAGGTAAAAGAAGAACTCTTCGGTAATAAAAAGGCAGTTGGTGAAGTGATTACCGTAAGTGGAAGACGTTTGAGAGTAATAGGTATCATGGCTTTCCGATATATGAAGAACAGTGGTGCAATTGGAAATGATAATGCATTTTCCTATTTGAACAGACGCACTTTCGTTCCCCTTACAACTATGATACATAAAGGTGGTGCAACTGATAAAATTTCCAGCTTTACTCTCAAAGCTCAAGATGTAGAAAGTGCTCCAGCATTACGTGAAAAGTTAAGTAATATAATTTTAAATTTACGAAGAGGATTACCTGTTTTTGAAGTTGAATCTGCCAAAGAAGAAGCTGAAGAAATGGCTCAGAACCAAAAAATGTTCCAAATGATCTTTTATATAATAAGCTTTATATCATTATTGGTTGGTGCTATCGTGATCGCAAATATCATGTTGGCTACAATTCAAGAGAGAACACGTGAAATAGGGATAAGACTAACGGTTGGAGCAAGGAGAAGAGATATTTTCATTCAATTCTTAGTACAAACAATATTAGTTACAACTATCGGTGGGATATTGGGAATTGTTGTGGGATTATCTCTTTTGGATCTTGTCAGTAATTTCTTAGGAATTGAACTTATAGCCGGTATTTCAATGATCTTCGTAGCATTGATGGTTTCAGCTGGGGTAGGATTTGTTTCGGGAATTGTTCCAGCTATAATTGCAAGTAAATTAGACCCTGTAGAGGCATTAAGATATGAATAAAAAAAAAATAATTGGTTTTTTTAAAGCATTTTTAATCAAGTTCAAAGAAGAAGGGATTTATAAAGAATCGGCTGCTCTAACCTTCGTTACTTTATTGGGATTTATCCCATTCTTTATTTTTCTGATCTTCTTTATACCGGAACTTCCCTTCCTAAAAGTAGGATCACAATTCAGTGATGTACTGATCTCGATCTTCCTACCCGAATCTGCAAATCAAATATCAGAATTTATTTCGCAATTGGCAAATCAGAAGGTGTCATTTAATCTTTTTAGTTTTATAATTCTGCTTGTAACATCATATTCATTGTTCAAGATAATTAATGACTCTTTTGACAACATCCTTAACGTGCATGAAAAGCGAAAGCGAGGAGTAATATATAATTTCGTTAAATTCCTTGGGATGACCATTTTCGGCTCATTGTTGATATTACTTATACTTTCCACAACTTCAATACCAATAGTTTCTATGTTTATAGATGTAACTTCTTTACATAGGATATTATTGTATCTCACACCATTCTTTATCTTGTTCATTATCTTTAGTTTGGGGTTTGCTTTTATTCCAACCGTTAAGGTTAAAAGCAGTTCGATATTTATTGGGTCTGCTGTAGCTTCAATAATTTGGATAATATTTAAATCTATCTTTAACTGGTATATAACCACACTCACAAATACGGAACTTATTTTCGGTTATTTTGCTTCCATACCTATCTTCCTTTTTTGGATCTACGCAAATTGGATAATCATGTTGTGCGGCGTTATCATTGTTTCTATTTTAGAAGGAAGACACATGGTTAATGTGATCCCTAAAAATGATATGCAAACCGTAAAGATAACCTTTGAAAAACTGGTTAACGATAAGAATTTCGGCGGCTTCCCAAAAGCTACTTTAAATAAAGATGATATTAAAAAAATACTAAGAGAACTGCTTAAAGATGATGAAATAGAAATTCCAAAAAAAGATTTTACAAAAAACGACGAATAAATTTTTTCGCAATTGATATTTAATATTAGTGGAGACGTGTCCGAGTGGTTTAAGGAGCACGCTTGGAAAGCGTGTATGCGGCAACGTATCCTGGGTTCAAATCCCAGCGTCTCCGCCAGTTTTTTTTGCTCACGGATTAACACGGATTTAACGGATTTTTAATATAATATAATTACTGATTTGAACCCTTTCTCCTTGCTGATTTCAACCACGAACCGGAATCTAATATTGAGTTTACGAAATATTAGCGGTGATGTAGCGCTGACAGAAAAGAAACTGTGTTTCTTTGGATCAGCAATCCCAGCGTCTCCGCCAGTTTTTGCGTTTATGGGTTGATGTGTTTAAGCGTGAAAGCGGTTTTTCCGCTTTTTAAAATAATTATAAATATTGTCTTTCTGAGGAATTCTTTCAAAGGCATTCGACGAAGAATCTCGTAATTATCTTTTTTCTTTATATTCTCGCAATATTAAGATTTGAACCCTTTCTCCTTGCTGATTTCAACCACATAAACTGTGGCTTTTGAGCAAAGCTCAAGAACGAAGTGATTTTACAACCGGAATAAGATATTGAGTTTGCGAAATATTAGCATTGAAATAGTGCTGACAAGAAAAGCAACAAAATACTTTATTGACCAAATTTTTTAAGAATCGAGTAGTCTAAGGTAGGTATCTCTTTAACATCAATTCATTATCAGTTATTTTAAGTTGAGGTTTAACATTTATGTTAGTATATTCAACAATAATCTGGTTATAAACATTTGTGTATATATATAATTCTAAATTATGATATAAGATTTTGAATAATGGAAATCTATTTTTTAGGTTAAAACTTATCTGAAAATCATATTTATTAAATTCAAAATCATCGAAATTTCGATTTTTATCATGAAAGAGATTTTTAAAAGCTAATTCACCAAACATATTATGCCAAATTGAATATGTATCGATTTCATCTCCAACCTGAGAAATTATTCTAAGTTGAAACAACTTATCATTAAGAAATTCTGGGATCATAAAAAATGTTGCTTTTTTTATCCCTTTGGGTGTTTTACGATAAATATAATTCCATTGATTTTCTTTATCAATTTTCCCTTCTTTAATTAAAGCTTCTTTCTTATTATCAAATTCATTTTCAGTATCTCCAAATTCAAAAGATAAAAAAATGTCTTTAATAATTACAGTATCTTGAATAGCAAACTTCCTAGCTTCACGATATTCTCTTCTTCTGTTATTTCTCAAGGTTTCTTCTGATTCTTTACATCCAAAAATCAAGATAAAGACTAAGAATGGTAGTATCCTTTTCAAATTATTTCTCCATATAGCTCAAAGTTTATTTAATCCTGTAATGTTACCACAAAATAAAACTTCTTCTCATAATTTCTCGAAATATAAATCAATAAAATCACTCTTCCATATATGCGCGCAGATTCTTAACTGCAAAGTTTGGGTAATCTGATTCAACGATCAAACTTGAAGAATAGGTAAGCTGCCAGAGAGTATTTTCACCGGGAGCAAGCGAGTAATTAATTGTAGTTCTCGTACCACCAAACTTGGTTACAAATGTACTATCTGCATAAAATTCAGCTTCAATATACCAGGGTGGATAGAATGTATCTTCACTATCATTACTTAC
>JAYEKK010000024.1:0-5571 GCA_034660955.1 Candidatus Cloacimonadota bacterium
CTAATCCGTTTAATCCGTGAATATCCGTGAGCAAAAAAATCCGGCTTCGTTAAAACTACGCCGAGACGAGGGAGAAAAAATGAAGAAATTAGTTTATGACATAATTAATAAATTAAACGCACAGAATATAACTTATGCTGATGTACGTTTTACCGATACTGATACTCAACAGATATATTTTGAAAAAGGAAAGTTAAAGTATTTTGGTTCCGATATGGATTCACTTGCACTAGGAATTCGCGTGTTAGCAGATGGCTGCTGGGGTTTTGCAGGAACAACCATTCTTAATAAAACTTCAATTGATAAAACAATAAAAAAAGCGATTTCCAATGCAAGAATTGGAAGCAAATTTCGTAAAGAACCGGCTATCTTTAAAAAGTTAAAACCAGTTCAGGATAGTTATCTTTTCAAACCAATAGAAGACCCATTTTTAATGGATGACAAATACAAGATAGATTTCCATGAAAAAATAGCACAAAAACTAGTTGGTAATGAAAAGATCGTTTATTCATACGTTTATACAGAATTCTACCGGCAATACAAGATATTTGCCAATACAGAAGGAACATTGGTAGATTCACTGGTTTATGATTCAATGCCAAAAATGTATGCTCTTGCTTCTAATGGAAGAGAATCGATGAGCCGAAATTGGCCTGGAGACATGAATGGAAGACGTGGTGGTTTTGAAGTTATCCGAAACGTGAAGTTAGAAGAAAATACTGATAGGATCATCGAAGAGGCGATCAAACTTTTAGATGCACCACGCATTGAAGAAGCACGAGCTGATATAATTATTGGAAGCGGTCACCTTGCCTTGCAATTACACGAATCTGTAGGACACGCCACGGAAGCAGATAGAATTTTCGGTAAAGAAATTTCCTATGCCGGTAAAACTTTTATCAAACCCAAAATGCTGGGAAATTTTAAATATGGCTCTGACATTGTGAATATTTATAGTGACAGCAAAAACGAAAGTGGAATGGGATTTCATCTTGTAGATGATGAGGGGACACCCGGAGCAAAAGTTGATATTGTGAAGAATGGAATTCTTGTTGATCAACAGACTTCCCAGGAAAATGCTGCGCTGCTTGGTGTAAAGCCAAGTTCCAATATGATGGCTTCCTATGCCGATGATATTCCGCTTATCCGCATGACAAATTTCTGTCTGGCACCCGGGAAGGGCAGTTTGGATGATCTGATAAAATCTACAGAAAATGGTTATTACATTGATTTCACAAAAACCTGGAGTATTGATGATAACAGAAATAACTTCCAATTTACAACTGAGATCGGTTGGAAGATCGAAAATGGTGAGCTGAAACACATTGTGAAAGAGCCGACATATTATGGAATTACTCCTGAATTCTGGGCAGCATGCAATGGGATTTGTGGTGAGGAAGAATGGGGTTTCCAGGGAACATTCCACTGCGGCAAAGGAGAGCCAGGTCAAGCTATGCATCTCTCTCATGGAGTTGCACCAGCACGATTCAAAAATATTGTGTGCAATGTAAAAGCATAAACTGCTCACGGATATACACAGAAAAATACGGATAAAAAAACTAAGTAAGCAACTTACTTAGAAGCTTTTGTTAATCTCGTTTCATAGCTCTTGCTGTGAAACGTAGGCTTGTAATAGCTCAAGCTATTATGTTGATGTTTTATAGCTTGAGCTACAAAGAACGACATCACACAGCGAGAGCTGTGTGATGAGAACAAACTCCGGCTACCAAGGAGAAATTATGGGTAGAGATAGATATAAAATTGTAGATTCATCATATCCATATCACATTACTTGCACTATAAGAAATTGGTTTCCAATTTTTATGGAACCAGAAGTTGTTGCCATTATAATTTCCAGCCTGAAATATCTCCAAAAGGAGGATTTAATTATATTTGCATATGTAATCATGGAGAACCATTTACATCTTATTGTAAAATCAGATAATTTAAGTGAGGTAATTAGGAGATTTAAATCATATACTGCTACAGAGATTGTAAAATATTATTCTTCAACATTAAAAAGAAAGCATCTTAACAAGTTTAAATACAAAAATAATTTAACACATAGTAAACATAAAATATGGGAAGAAGGATTTCATCCTGTAATGATTGAGAATCAAAAAACAATGACTGTAAAAGTAAAATATGTACATGAGAATCCTGTTAGACGTGGCTATGTTGACGAAGCAGAAAGTTGGAGATACTCAAGCGCAAGAAATTATTCTGGACAGAAAGGGTTAATAGATGTTTTAACTGAATGGTAATGAAGCAGGAGCTAAATAGATTCAGCGTCACACAGCAGGAGCAGTGTGACGAGATAATCCGTTAAATCTGTGAAGATCCGTGAGTAAATAATAAGGAGGTGAAAAATGGAAATAAGACCAGATAAGAAGTTGATCACAAAATCGTGGTTAACACTTGTATCGTTAACAATTGTAGTTGTACTCTTCGCATGTCTTTTGCATATAATTCCGGTATTAGATGGTGATATTGATCTTGAACAATTTTCTTTTTATTTGTGGAGGATTGTATTAATTGCTATTATTTTAATGTGGATAATCACAGCACCGATAATGCTTTTGTGGATCAAGAATCTATCCTACTTTATAGAAAGTGATAAAATCGTTATCAAGAAAGGTATTCTTACCAAGGTCAAACAGAATATTCCTTTTAGAATGATTACAGATTTTATGCTGGAAAGAACTCTTTATGACAGATGGCTGGGCATTGGCTCAATAAAAATACAAACTGCAGGACAATCTCAGAATGCAACCGGTTATGAAGGCAAGCTTTCAGGACTTGTTAACTGGGATGAACTGCACGAAAAATTAAGATCAGACTTAAGTGAATCAAGATCATCAACCAAAGAAATTTCCAAATCTCCAAAAGTTAATGAAGATGCTTTGGAAAATATTCTAATCGAGCTTAAGAAAATAAGTAGCGTTCTAGAAAAGGGGAAATAGATGAGAATTGCAGGGTCAATTTTTTAGATTGAACCGAAACGTTTCGGACGCATCAAAATGATACGTTCTGCAGATTGGATTATGAAGTTTAAAGTAGAAGCAGTAGGAAAGCGAAAAGTGGTATAAGATTTAATTATTTACAAGGATATAAAAATGAAAAAGAATTTCTCAATAATGCTGCTATTGTTATTAATACTTATATTTGCCGGATGTCTTCCCAGTTATCATTATGGATATATGGGTACAGAACATGCTGCTCTTTTGAATAGTCGTGATAAAGGACTTACTAATTACTCTGGAATAAGTGTGTCCACAGGTGGAGCATCTAATGAAAATGAAAATTCTACAACACTGAAATTACGGCATCAGTTAAATTATACTTATAATTGGTGTTCATTTTCTGTTCATGCTGATGCTTACAAAGGATTTCATTCTGTGGAAGCAGTTGAAGAATATGCAGGGAACAGCTATGATTATTATGGGGTAGCCCCCCAGATTTCAACTTCACTATTTTATCCATTTAAAACTGGTCGTTGGGGAATTTATGGATCATTTGGTACATTCTGGGAATTCGGTTCATATCCTGATTGGATTGAAAAAGTTGACAATGATAGTTTATTAATATTGGAAGATAGTGAATTTATGGGGAAAGTTTGTTTCGGAGGTGTTGGAATATTACATGAAGTTATTCATTCGGAAGACAAAATGGTCTCTTTCCAAATAGGAACCGGTATTCCTGGGATTATTCATAGTTTTACCAGCTTTCATAATAGGAAGTATGTTATTTCCTGTGGAGTAAGTTTTATATTTGATGGTTCTGGTTCAGTTTTCATTAATTATATGAGAAAATGGTAGTTGTTTTAATTAATTAAAGGGATAGATAATTATTATTAGCTGGTTCTCCGATTTATCGGAGTAGATTGAACCGAAATGTTTCGGACGCATCAGCATGATACGTCCTGCATCATAGGTGCAATTCACGAATTGCCCGAAAAGAAAAAGTAAAATGAAGAAACATGAGGTCTTAAATGCAATATCGTAAATTATGCGGAGAAGAAGTTTCTATTCTTGGTTTCGGCACAATGCGTTTTCCTGTAATTGATAAAAATTATAAAAAAATAGATAAACAAAAAGCGGAAGAGATGCTTGATCATGCTATTGAAAAAGGTGTGAATTATCTTGATACAGCCAAACCATATCACAGGGGAGAGAGTGAGAAATTTGTTGGTAGATACTTAAAAAAGCAAAACTTGAGAGATAAAATATTCCTGGCAACAAAACTTCCTGCTTGGCTCATAAAAGAAGAAGCAGATTTTGATAAACAATTTAATGATCAACTGGAGAAACTTCAAACAGATTATTTTGATTTCTATCTTCTTCACGCCTTAAATACAAAATCATGGCAGAATATTAAGGATCTTGGTGTGCTTAAGTGGTGTGAAAAAAAGAAAGCAGAAGGTAAAATAAAACATATTGGCTTTTCCTTTCATGACTCATATTCTGTGTTTAAAGAAATAGTGGATGCTTATGATAAATGGGAATTCTGTCAGCTTCAGTACAATTACATGGATCTAGAATTTCAAGCTGGCGAGAAGGGATTTAAATATGCCCTTGAAAACAATATTGAAATTATCGTAATGGAACCACTTCGAGGTGGTCAGCTTTCTAAGGTTCCACCACTTGAAATTGAAAAACTTTGGCAGAAATTTCCCGTGAAACGTTCCTATGCTGACGGTGCTTTACAATGGGTTTGGAATAAAAAGCAAGTTCCTATTTTACTTAGCGGAATGACCACAATGCAGCATGTGAAAGAAAATATAGAAAGTGCAAAAACGGCTAAGATAGGAATTTATTCCAAAAAAGAATTAGCACTTTTTAAAGCTATAAGAACTGCTTATTTAAAGCGATCTCCATTTTTCTGCACTACCTGCAAATATTGTCAGCCGTGTCCGCATGGTGTTGACATTTCATCTGTATTAGGGTTTTACATGATGAATGTAATGTATGATGATCTGAAGCGGAGCAAAATGTTTTATAGTTTTCTTGCCGAAGAGAATAGAGCTGATAAATGTGTCGAGTGCGGGGAGTGTGAACCGAAATGCCCACAACAGATCGAGATAATAAAATGGCTTAAAGAATCACATAAAATTTTAAAGAAGGATTAATGAAAGCTCACGGATTTACACTGATAAACACAGATAGAATCCGTTTGATCCATGAATAACTGTAAGCTATATTTGAAGAGGAATTAAAATGCACTATTTACTATTAGGTTTTGCTCCGGGACTTTATTGGTTATGGTATTTTTATCAGCGAGATAAACTAGAACCAGAACCCAAGAAACTGGTTTTTGTTTTGCATTTCATGGGATAAATGTTAATAGAATAAATTTAGAAGGAGGGCTGAATGAAAAAAGAACGCAAGGGTCAAATTATTGCAGGTATAATATTAATACTAGTGGGATTATCGATTTCTGGTTTGAGATTATTCATTGGATTCCATCAGAATTCATTTATGTTGCTGCTGGGCGGGTTGTTTATTGCAGCATATTTTTACAAAGATTCTTATGGCTTATTAATTCCGGGATGTCTTATCACAGGAATTGGAT
>JAYEKK010000025.1:0-5551 GCA_034660955.1 Candidatus Cloacimonadota bacterium
AAGCGCAAATTCGCTACATGGCAGTTGAAGAAAAGTATCAAGGTCGAGATTTAGGATCGAGAATACTGAGAGAATTAGAAAGAAAACTATTTGAAAAAGGTGCAGACGAGATAATCTTGAAAGCACGTGAAAAGACTGTCTCGTTTTATGAAAATAATGATTATGAAATTTATAAAGATGGTGAAATTCTGTTTGGTGAGATCAAACATTATTGGATGAGGAAAAGATGAAAATCGATATATTAATTAATAATGGGCTAGTTTTAGAATTTAATAAAAGACCTGAAATAAACAGCATTGCAATTGATGATGGTAAAATTCTGAAAATAGGAAAAGAACTAGAACACAAATATAATGTAAAACACATTATAGATGCAACAGATAAAATTGTAATGCCTGGATTTGTGAATACTCACTCTCACGTGGCAATGAGTTATTTCAAAGGACTGGCGGATGATCTTCCTTTGCAGGAGTGGTTAACAAAACACATTTGGCGGGTCGAGGGAAAGTTCCTGTCAGCAGAATTTGTTGAAGATGCAGCATTACACGGTTGTACTGAGATGATAAAAAATGGAATAACCACTTTCAGTGATATGTATTTTTTAGGAGATCAAACAGCAAAATCGGCTGAGAGAATTGGTATTCGAGCTGTTTTGGGTGAAGGTATTCTGGATTTCCCGGTGGCAAACTACAAGAATGCAGATGAGATATTTACTTACATTAAAAAAATGCATGAAAAATATAAGAACAATGAACTTATCGATTTTGCTGTTGCTCCTCATGCTATTTATACCTGCGGGAAAGAGAATCTGATCAAAGCAAAAGATTTGGCTCAAGAGCTGGGAATTTTACTCCATATTCATCTTTCCGAAACCAAACAAGAAGTAGAAGATTGCATCAAGAATACCGGTATGCGCCCGGTTGAATATCTTGATTCGATTGGCTTTTTTGTAGGTGATGTAGTTGCAGCACATGCAATTTGGTTAGATGAGAATGAACAGAAAATCCTTGCTAAGAATAATTCCTCAATAGCGATAAATACAAGTAGCAATTTAAAATTAGCTTCCGGTTTTGATTCCTTTAAAAGCTATTTGGAACATGGAGTAAACTTGAGTATTGGAACTGATGGAGTTGCAAGTAACAACAATTTAAGTATGCTGCAGGAGATCAGTTTAGCAGCAAAATTACAAAAAGCATTAAATAATGATCCTACTATCTTACCGGCAAAAGAGATGATACAAATTGCAACACTTGGTGGAGCGAAAGCTTTGAAGAAAAGTAATCAGACCGGTTCGATTGAAGTAGGCAAAAAAGCTGATATTATCTTAATTGATATAAATAATATAGAAGCACAACCGATGTACGACTCGTATTCACATCTGGTTTATTCATTAACATCCGAACATATTAAAGATGTGATTATAAATGGGAAGATCGTAATGATAGACAGACAGTTAACAAATATTGATGAAAATGAATTGATCGAAAAAGCAAAATATTATCAAAAGGGGATATTGGAATTTAATCACATAAGATAAAAAAAAACGGAGGGGAAATCCCTCCGCAATTCACATCATTACCATAAATATTTCAAATCTATTTGCCAAGTACTGAAGTAGGCAAAATCTCTCCCAAAATTCACATCAATTTTTAAACATTCAAACGGTGTGATGGTTGTTCCAAATGCAATATAACGGTCAGTTTCCCATCTGCTAAACTCGTTATCCTCGAAATATTCAAGTTCCTGTCTTATCAATTTCAATCCCATTCCACCGAACAACTGAACAACTCCATTCAGTTTATAACTTACTCCAAACGGTACTTCAAGAGCTGCCTTCCAATCCTTAATCTCAAAATTATTTACACCATTAGTAATCGTCGAGTCCGTGTAAGTAGTATCAGGATCTATATTTTGATAATAATCAAAACTATAATAGGATTCATCCCGCATAGTTTTACCATACATTCCATATAATTTGGCACCAAAAAAGATATCCCATTTTTCTTTGGTTATTGTTTTTCCAAATCCTAATATTACAGAATAAATTTCCATATCTTCCATTTTATCGTTTTCAAAGATATGTTCATATTCTCGATCCAATTCGCCATCGTCATAGTATAATCTCTGAGAATTTCTTTCTCCTAAATATTCAGTTGATTGCTGAATATAGTGCGATTCAAAGAAATAACGATTTACTATTTCATCGTTGGCAGCTTCCAATAAAATTGAAATCCCCATATCTTTAGTTTCCATTATGATATTTTCTAAATTTTCATCTATAGATCGTGAGGATTCATCAAATTCGGAATATATTCTCTCATAATCGTGTATATGTATATCAAAATCTTCAATATCACTCTTTGAATAAATTAATGAAATATCTGTTTTAAGATTAGATATAAATTTAATATTAATTCCTGTTGATAAGAAATCACTATTATAGTCAATATCATCCATGTCCTCATGTATAATCAAATCTGAATCTTCTATTTCAAGTCTCTCATCATCAAGTTCTTTCCAATTTACTCCATACTTGAAGAAACAGCCCAAATGAAAACTATCCGCTAATTCATAAGATAATGAATTGCTAACAAGAGCTGCACCATATTCACGACCATCAAAAACTGTTGAATTCCTATTATAACTATCATTCAAATATATGCGTGGTTCACTATCATCACTTATAACATTTGCATTAATTCTAAAAAAAAGTTTTTTTGCAATTGGCATCAAACTTAAATCAATATTTCTACCGTAAATTCCGTTGTAGTAATTGTAATTAGCATTGTTAATTATCTGCACATATTTACTTTCTAATTCAATAAGATACGAAGGGAATAATTCAATGTCTGTTTCAGTATCAGGAATAAGATATTCAAAATAACTACCCAAGCCATTGATCCTTACACTTGCACTCATGTTTATAGCCAATCCTAATATGGCTATGCTTAACAAAAATTTTGTGATTTCCATCCTTCCTCCTTTTTTATAATATTTTGTTGTTATTTCTAAATATAAAAAATAATTCAATTTAGTTTCTATCTCTTGATTTCATAACTTTTTGTCAAGACTATCGTAAAATTCCTTGCCATGATTTTGTAAAATTCAAAAAATCGCAGAGCTTTAAAAAAATTTTAGAATAAGGAGTAGAAAATGAAAAAAATATTTTTGATTATTTTTATTATGACTTTTGTCTTCACTTCAATTGCTTGGGGTCTTAAGATTGGTGGAAAAGTGATGCCGGATAAAATGAAAGCAGGTGATAATGAGCTAACTATTAATGGAGCAGGACTGCGTAAGAAAGTTATTATCAAGGTTTATGCCTGTGCTTTATACTTAATGGAAAAAGAAAGTGATGCGAAATCTATCATCGAAGCTGATAAGGCGATCGCCGTTAAAATGCACTTTATTTATAAAGCAGTAGCTCCGGAGAAACTTATCGAAGCATGGAATACCGGATTTGGTAAAAGCGACATCTCCAACTTGAAGGAAAAAATAAAAACTTTTAATTCCTACTTCAGTAAAGATGCAGTAAAAAATGACGTTTATGATATTATTTATGTTCCTGAAGTTGGTACTTCTGTTTATATGAATAATGAATTAAAGGGAACAATTCCTGGATTAGAGTTTAAAAAAGCAGTTTATTCTATCTGGTTGGGAGAGCAAACTGAACTTCCAAAACTAAAAAAAGCAATGCTGGGAATGTAGATAGTTTAATTTCTTTCATTTAATTAAGAATAGGGGAATAATTGAGAAATAAAGTTAAGCAGATCAGATGTCGTAATTGTAAAAAAATGGTAAGTTCTAAGGCAAAACGTTGCCAATACTGCGGTACTGTGCTTAAAATGTCTTTAGCGGGGCTTATTATTACAATTGGTTTTATTATATCAGTAATTGCTATAATATTAATCGGGGTATTGCAAAGCTGATAGAATTGTAACTGATCTGTTTAACAGAGTAACTAGTTTAAAGCAGGAAATATTATATTTGACATCAACAATAAATACATATTTTTTTGCAGTCATTAGGAGAATAAATAATGGGAAATGGTATAATTGTTGGTAATAAGATATTTGATATCGTCTTTGTTGCATTGTTTACAGCGCAAGCATTAAAGGTGATCATCAGTCTTTTTACTGAGAGAAGATTAAACTTCCGTAAATTCCTGGATACTGGTAGTATGCCCAGTTCCCATACTTCATCAGTAGTTTCATTAACTACTGCTATAGGTATAAAAGAAGGACTTCAATCTTCAATCTTTGCTCTCAGTGTTGTATTTGCTGTAGTTGTTATGTATGATGCAACCGGAGTGCGCCGTGCAGCAGGTAGACAAGCTTCTGTCTTGAATAAAATCGTTAGTAACATTAAAAAGCGTGAAGGCTATGCTATCATAGAAGAAAACCTGAAAGAATTCTTAGGGCATACACCGTTGGAAGTACTTGGTGGTGCTGTTCTTGGAATTATTGTCGCATTTGCAATGTGCTAATCTTTACTTGGTAAAATAAACTATTTTTTATATATCTATTAATATTATTGACACATTGTCTTCCCTTTTTCGAATTTGCTAAAAAAAGTATTCGGGAAGAATAGAATGAGTAAAGATTTCAAAGCAGAAAAAAACTTCAAAACATCTAAAGCAAATGTAGGCTACACTCCCCGAAAGAAAACTCCACTTAAAACTTATGAAGTACTTGGCTTCATGAGCGGTTTGGAAGTTCATCAGCAACTTAAGACAAAAGAAAAATTGTTCTGCCGATGTCCAGCTGGGGTATATAATGCTTTCGATGATTACGATGCAGAACTTATCCGTCATATGCGTCCTACCCTATCTGAAATGGGAACTTATGATGGAACTGCTTTAATGGAATTCCGCACCAGAAAAAACATAACATATAGAATTAAAAACGAAACAACCTGCACATATGATGTTGACGACACTCCCCCCTTTCCTATTAATAAAGAAGCTGTTGATTATGCAGTTCAGATCGCTCTTCAACTAAAACTTAACATAGTTGGTGAACTGCATATCACACGTAAACAATATCTTGATGGCAGTATTCCAACCGGTTTCCAGAGAACTGCAATTATCGGTATCGAAGGAGAGATTCCTCTTAAGAAAAAGAAGATCAGGATCATCCAACTAAGTATCGAAGAAGATTCTTGCCGTGAAGTTTCTGATATAGGTCACGAGAGGATCTATCAGACTGATAGATTGGGAATTCCACTTATTGAAACTGTAACCTACCCCGATATGAAAACACCCGATGAAGTTTTGGAAGCTGCACAGTATATTCGCTTCATTAATAGAAGTTCCGGAAAAGTGCGCGTGGGAAATGGTGCTGGAAGAGAAGATGTAAACGTAAGTATAACAGATGGAACTCGAGTAGAGATAAAAGGAGTTTCACGTAATAAATGGATACCAGAGCTTACTCATAATGAAGCTTTCCGACAAAAAGCACTTCTTATTATCAAGGATGAGCTAAACAAACGCATTCTTGATACTAAAGAATGGAAACCTAATTTTAAGAATGTAGATTTTGATGTTTCTGAT
>JAYEKK010000026.1:0-5533 GCA_034660955.1 Candidatus Cloacimonadota bacterium
ACTCACTTAAATTAATATTCCAATAAGATACAAAGTTCAAAAATTTAAGTTTACAGCGGTAAGATTGGAGTTAACTATTTATATGTCAAATAATTCATTAGTAAACACTATGAAATAAAATCTGAGGTTCTTCGTGAGATTTGTAGAAAAAAATTTCTCCATCCTTTGTCAAACTTCGGCTTGGCAAGCAGAAAGACAGATTTTTGCATTTTTTCAATTCTTTCATCCCTTCGACTCCGCTCAGGATGACACGAGCGGATGCAAATATCATAAGATGTCAGTCTAAGATATCTTAATATTCTAACTTAATTTTCTTATTCTCATGCTTGAGTTTAGTAAACCAGCCGTGATCAACAGTTGAGACAGAATGTTCAACGTTCACATAATCCACATTTGCCTTTTCAATGCAATCAGCTACAAAGGCAATGCAATACATCGATTTAGATTTATCAAAAGGATTGTGTTCGCGCATTATCCTTTTCCGTTTATCTGGGTTCCTGGTTAATTTCCATCTTAATATTGTTATCAGTGTACCTATTAGCTCCACTCCGCCATAAGCAACTTTCTTGCGTTTTAGTTCTTTCCCTTTAGCTGTGATGCCTATCCAATCTTCATCGGAGATATTTTCAAATTCAAACTGAAATCCTATCCTGTCATCATGCTTAATTATCTCTTTTAATATCTTCTTGGGTTTAGATACTCTGATACCGTAAAGTATTTTCTTCCAACCGAATTTAACAGTGCTTTCATAGAATTTCCCATCGGTTCCAACAAAGCCAATATGCGACCATTGAGATCTTTTTCCTTCTTCCTGCCAGACAATATTTTGAGATTCAAGAATGGCAGTGCTTATAAACCCCTTTCCTTTTTCAAACATAATTGTTTTGGAAACTAGATACTTGCTAAGTTCATTTTTCAGTTCTTTTTTATTCATATCGATCTCCTAAATCTAATTTTTGTTTCTATTTTTTCCCAAAATAGAAACCAACAATTAAGCCGATAATACCTGTGTAGACAGATACAAAAGTTTTTAGATGTTCAGTATATTCACCAGCAGGAGCTGCTCCTAGAACGGGAGTTAAAGCAATAATGCTCGTAACTATAATAAACGCAACGACCAATAAAATACCAATAATTGCTTGAACTTTACTTGTTTCCATGTGATTTACCTCCTTTATTTATCTATCCTATCAATGCGTTGAAATATTTCTGAAATCTTATTATTTTCATTAGTAGGCTTTTTAGGATCCCATTTAAAACGATCGTTCAACCTGTGTTCTATTTCAGCATCAATACTAACATCACTGCTTTCCGAATTACCCCAACTTTGTTTTATAATTATAATGTATTTAATTCGTTCTTGCCATGTTTTCTTGAACCAAAGATATCCATGAACTTCACCTGGATATTCTTCAAATTCTGTTTCGATTCTTCCTTCAAAGGCTGAAATAACATTAAGATTTAGAGGTGGTTCTTCTAAAACGGTTTTGATCTTTTCCTGTAATATCACAGGAGGAATATTACAACTTAAATGAGAGTGTCCCTGTCTGGGTGCTGCGCATGACACCATCCCAATAATAAGACCATATAAAAGTATCATCCAAAACCAAATAGTAATAACATCCTTTTGTCTTCCGAAACATTTGAGCGAATTACGGTTAAGTTTTAACATGATTCATCCTCCTTTTTTATTTTGCTCCAAAAGGATTCTGTATAATAAGAAATGTCTGTCTTTCTGAGGTCATCTTCGAAGAATTTTCTCACGAAGAATCTCATTATAAGCGGATATCCTTCCAAAGAGCAACGTGCAAGATTAGTCAGGAAGACATAAAGCACCTTATTATGCAGAACTCATATTTTGTTCCTATAATAATTAAGAATTTAATTATACTCATTAGGGATATCCAATCCCTCTTCTTTGCAATATTTAAAGAACATTGTTTTATACCATTTTACTGCATTATAGAATTTATACCAATTGGATTCATTAAAGTTATTTGCTAATACTGCATTGGTTACTTTTCTGTCATTGAATTTCTTTTTATTAAAATTTGAGAATGCTTGTTCTAACCATAAGTTTTCATCATATTTATAAGCTTTATCGGATTTCAGGAATAGATTTGTTTCTAAGTATAGTTTTTTCCAATTCTTAATTCTTTTTTTATCACTTCCTCGTTTTATTAGAATTTTGTAGAGTTTATCGAAATTAGTAAAATTGACGTCACTATCTTTGTATTCAGGATGTTTGCTCAAATATTCTTCAAGATGCTGTTTAATATTTTCGAATGCCCGGGTAAAACGCTTTTTATTGTCTTTATCAGTTGTTTTTAGTTCTTCAGTAAATTCATCGGTATAATCATATTTATACGACCATTCTAAATATGGCAGGTCAGGGTTTTCCATTGCTTGCCCATGACCATAAGCCGGCATGGCGGAATCGAGGTACTTATCAAATTTCTTATTACCAAACAGGAGCATTACTCTAATTAAGGGTTTAAGCAGGATATTGCTGATCTTCCTGGGTTTACATCTTTGTATATCATTTACCTTACTTAATAATCCCGAAAATCCCTTATGTGCAAAAGTATCTGCAAAAGGATGCAGCACCATTCCGAATTTTACAAGGTCGTTATCTTCTTTTGCATCTCGAAGAATATTTTTTATAACTTGTTTGTTCTCTTTACATTGCATTTTCTCAATAAAGCTCGTACCTTCGCATCCTGGTACAAAATGAAAAGCAGATGTATTATTTACCATAGAAGAAAAATTAAATGTTTTAACCTTGAAATAGGAATGGCAGGTTGCCATATTAAAAAAAGCAGGTTTTCCATCGATAATTTCAGATTCAATGTTTGTTGGTTTTTCTTTAATGATTATGAGGTTGATCTTTGCATCATCTACGAATTGCGATGCATAAGCTATGGAATTAGCTGCTTCTTTTTTAAAACCGCAAGCCCGGGTAAAAGCTAACACAGCGTAATAATGAGCATCTTTTTTCATAAAAACTCCTTCATATCACAAATTGTGATATGTTCAAGGTACCAAAATTACTTCTTAAACTTGAGGTCGCAAATTGTGACTTCAAGATTGTAAATTCCTTATTTGTAAGTTGATACATGAAATCTTGCGGGAATCTTTCAGGATTTCTTGTGACAGCCTGATTCAAAACTTTGGTTTCCACACCATACAATTCTGCCAGATCGCTGTCCAGCATCACCTTTTGTCCACGCAGGTAGATAATCTTATTCATCAAGCTTTTCAAAGGCATAACATTGCTCATAAATACTCCATTCGAGATCACAATAAGGTGCAAAGTTCATAAAATTTAAGTCAACTGTGGTAAGATTAGAGTTAGCTAATTATGTGTCAAATAATTAATTAGTAAACACAATGAAATAAAATCTGAGATTCTTCGTAAGATAAGTAGAAAGAATTTCTCCATCCTTTGTTAAACTTCGGCTTGGCAAGCAGAAAGACAGATTTTTGCATTTTTTTAATTATTTCATCCCTTCCTTTTTGGTAAAGGGGAAGAGCATGCTTGCCGGGGCGTAGTTCCAATTATTGGAACTATGGGGGTTTTCTTACTACGGCATCTTAAGCTCCTTTGCTTGTGTCATCCTGCCTGCCAAGCCGAAGCTGGGCGAAGGCTGGAGTTTATCGAAGGACGAAGGAGCATAGGGATTCATATCACTATTTCTCTTCTTTTTTCTTTTCGTTCTTAAAATATTTGTTGCCTTCTTGCTTTATCAGTCTGCTTCTTAAAAGTGAATTAATAATAGTCTTGGCAAAGTATTTATTAGACTGGAACAGGCAGTCGTCTTGAAAGCTTTTCTTCATTTCCTGTTTTGATGTACTATCGATAATTTCCAATACATCATCCATCGTGATGCCTTTTTCTTTGATCTTACCGTAAACTTTTCTTTCTATCGGACGCATAATTTATTTTTCCTATTTAGAAACTTTTGGACAAAAAGATCATTAACAGCAAAGTTGTCAAAGGGATATAAATAAATGAAGAAATTATTAGTTATAGTTTATTATTGGCCTCCCTGCGGCGGGGTTGGAGTACAGCGCTGGCTCAGGTTTATAAAATATCTACCTCAGTATGGGTGGGAATCTACGGTGCTCACTACCCATAATGGGGATTATCCCGCAACTGATGAATCATTATTAAAAGGCATCTCAGATGGTATAAAAGTAATTCGAACCAAAACCCCAACTTTTAGTGGATTGTATAAAAAATCAGGTGAGAGTACAGTACCACATGGCAGTCTGGAAATTAATTCTTCAGATTCTTTCTTTAAAAAAACATCAATTTGGATCAGGCTGAATTTAGTGATCCCTGATGCACGTAAAATTTGGAATAAGTTTGCATATAACTCAGCCCGGAAAGAGCTGTTAACAAACAAATATGACGCCGTAATAACAACAGGTCCACCGCATTCTACACATCTAATTGGGTTAAGGTTGAAGAAAAGGTATAATATTAATTGGATAGCTGATTTCAGGGATCCCTGGACTCAAATGGGTTATTTAAAAAATGTTAAACGTCTAAAAATAACCAGCTACTTAGATAAGCAGTTGGAAAACAAAGTTGTGAAATCTTGTGATGCAATTATTGCCGCATCGCAGAAGATAATTTCAAGTCTCGGTTGTTCACCGGATAAAATTCATCTTATCACAAATGGCTTTGATCCCCAAGATTATAAAGAAATCCAAAAAAAGAAGATAGATGAAAATTTTGATCTGAATTATTTTGGTTCGCTTCCACCCGAATCAAATCCTATCTCAGTTTTAAAAGCTGTGATTCAACTTCATAAGCAGGGATATCTAAACATTAGAATGAATTTTTGGGGGAATATCTCAGAAGAAGTAAAAGAGCAGTTAAATAAGCTGGATAATAGCAGGATCGTGAAATTTCATAAGCATACTGATCACAATAAAGCAATTGAATTGATGTCTCGTTCTTCTATGTTGCTGCTGATGATAAACAATGTGAAAAACAATGAAGGGATTATAACCGCAAAAATATTTGAATATATGGGTAGTGGGGTTACAATCTTAGGTGTTGGACCCACAGAAAGTGAACCGGCAAAGATATTACAAGAGACTGGAAACGGTAAAATGTTTCAATATGATAAAGTTGATGAAATTGCAGATCATATTGAGAATGTTTATAAACTCTGGAAACAGGGAAAAGAAACAAAATCAAAAGATATTGAGAAATACAGTTGTGTGAACCTTACAAAAAAAATGGATACAATCTTAAATAAATTTATATAATTACGTATGTTGATTTGTCATGGTGAGCCCTTCAACAAGCTCCAGCCTTCGCCCAGCTTTGGCCTATCAGGCAGGATGACACGAGCTCGGGGATTGCATTTGAATAACAAAAAAGCCCCTCAATTTGATATGCACCCCAAATTTGGGACATAATTAAATTATATGGATTGATTTCGAAATTGTCTCGGAGTCAATCCATTTAGTTTAGACATTACTCTTTTTGTGTTGTAATAGTCAATGTACTTTCTCA